>NCJR01000529.1 GCA_002282555.1 Rhodobacterales bacterium 34-62-10 | reverse complement strand
GAGTTTTCCTTCCAGCGCCTCTGGGCGTTGCGCAAGGTGGTGTTGGGGGCGGGCGCCACGCAGACCCTGCTGAGCGCGGCTGTGCTTGCAGCGGCAGGCTGGGCGCTGGGGCTGGACCTGGCGATTGCCATGGTGCTGGGCCTCGCCTTTGCGCTCTCCTCCACGGCGATCGTGATGCAGATGATGGTGGAGCAGAAACGCGCGGCCCAGCCGGTGGGGCAAACATCGTTGGGCGTGCTGCTGTTTCAGGACGTCATGGTTGCCCCCATCCTGATCTTTGTGGGTTTTGTCGGGATCAAGAGCGGCGCCAATCTGGGGGGCGTATTGCTGGACGCGCTCGTCCGGGGACTGATTGCCATCGCGGTTATCTGGGCGTTGGGGCAGTTTGTTCTGGGGCGGGTTTTCCTCTTTGCCACAACAATCGGCGGGCGGGACGTGCTGATGGCGTTGACGCTGCTGACGGTGGTGGGCGCCGCTGCGATCACCTATGGCGCGGGCCTGTCGGTGGCCTTGGGCGCGTTTCTCGCGGGCCTCCTGGTGGGGGAGACCGAGTTCAAGCACCAGACAGAGGTGGACCTTGAGCCGTTCAAGGGCCTGCTGCTTGGTATTTTCTTCATGACGGTGGGCATGGGGCTGGACCTGCCGGCCATCCAGGAGCAGCTTGGACCCATTCTGGCGGTGATGGCCGGGCTCATCGTGGTCAAGGTGGCGATTGCCTATCTGGCGTGCCGCGTCTTTGCCGGTGGGCACCGGGTTGGGATCGAGACGGCGCTGTTGCTGGCGCCGGCGGGCGAGTTTGCCTTCATCATTCTGACGGCGGCTCAATCGGGCAACGCCATTTCCGCGGAAACGGCAACGTTTGCGTCAGCGGTGGCCGGGCTATCCATGCTGCTGACACCGCTGCTGGGCCAGTTGGGCCGCAGGCTGGCGGCACGGGCCCCTGAGCCAGTGGATGCAGAAGGCATGGAACTGACCGATCCTTCAGAGATGGAAAACCATGTCGTGCTGGCCGGTTATGGCCGCGTCGGCCATGCC
>NCJR01000169.1 GCA_002282555.1 Rhodobacterales bacterium 34-62-10 | reverse complement strand
GCACCCTTCTCCTTCCAGTCGGGGATCAGCGCGTTCAGACCGCAGGGGTCCAGCACCGCCCCCGACAGGATATGCGCGCCCACCTCGGACCCTTTTTCCAGAACGACGACGCTCAGATCGGCGTCAAGCTGTTTCAGCCGGATCGCGGCGGACAGGCCAGCCGGGCCTGCGCCCACGATGACGACGTCATATTCCATGGTTTCGCGTGTTACATCCGACATGGCTGGCCCCTTTTGACAGTGCGCGCAAGAAAATTGCGCCGATGGTTAGCGCGCGGCAGCATCGCGCGTCAATCACGACACGACGTTAAAGCGCTCAATTCGGCGTTTCCACCCCCATCGGGCGCGGTTGCGCCGGTATCCGCCTTCGACTATTGCAAAGGCGTTGCGCCTTGGGGCAGGGTGTAGCGCACCAAAACCCGAAAGCAAACCGGGCCATTTTCCCGCAGATCAAGAACACGGAACCCGTTGGATGGAAAAGATACCTATGACCCGCGCGGGCCACGCCGCGCTCGAGGCCGAGCTGAAGCAGTTGAAATCCGTCGAACGCCCCGCGATCATCAAGGCGATTGCCGAGGCGCGGGAACATGGCGACCTGTCCGAGAATGCGGAATACCACTCCGCCCGCGAAAAGCAGTCCTTCATTGAGGGCCGCATCAAGGAACTGGAAGGCATCATCTCGCTGGCCGAGGTGATCGACCCCAAGACCCTGTCGGGTGCCATCAAATTCGGCGCGACCGTGACCCTGGTGGACGAGGATACGGAGGAGGAAAAGACCTGGCAGATCGTGGGCGAACACGAGGCCAGCATCGAAAAGGGTCTGCTCAACATCCGCTCGCCCATCGCGCGCGCCCTGATCGGCAAGGACGAGGGTGATTCCGTCGAGGTTCGCACCCCCGGAGGCGAGAAATCTTACGAAATCGTCAAGATCGCCTATATTTGACCCCTATTTGCAGGGAATATCTGACCCATGGTCGGACGACATGACGGGAAATCCACACCGCTTGGGATCTATGATCGCACGCGCAACGCACAGATCACCTCGATCGAGGTGATCGCGATTGCGCTGTCGCTGCTCTGGCTTCTGGGCTGCGGGCTGTTCTTCATGCTCGCCCCCAGCGGCTCCGCCCCGGACGAGGGCGGCGCGCTGCGCTTCATGATGACCGTTCTGGCCATGTTCATGCCTGTCGCGATGATCTGGGTCGCCGCCACCGCCGCCCGCGCCAGCCGCGTGATGCGCGAGGAAAGCCAGCGCCTGCAAGCCGCCATCGACGCGATCCGTCAGGCCTATGTCGCGCAATCGCAGGGCCGCGCCATCGCCACCGAACCCTCGGTCGCGCGCAAACTGGATGAAATCGCCGCCGCCACCCGCAAGACCGAAACGGCGCTCGCCAAATTCACCTCCTCGCGCCCGCAGACCACGCCGCTGCGCCCCAAACCCGACACCCCGGCCCAGACCGGGGCCGAGGATCAGGCCAACCTCCCCCTTGGCACCCCCGCCGAGGAGATGGGCCCCCCGCTCTCGCGCGAGGATTTCATCCGTGCCATGAACTTTCCCGAAACCGCCGAGGATGAGGAAGGCTTCGCCGCCCTGCGCAAGGCCCTGCGCGACCGGCAAGCCGCGCAACTGGTGCAGGCCAGTCAGGACGTGCTGACCCTGCTCTCGCAGGACGGCATCTACATGGACGATCTGCGCCCCGACATGGCCCGCCCGGAAATCTGGCGCCGCTTCGCGGGCGGCGAGCGGGGCCGCGCCATCGCAGCCCTGGGCGGCATCCGCGACCGCTCCTCGCTGGCGCTGACGGCAGGGCGCATGAAACAAGACCCGATCTTCCGCGACGCCGCGCATCACTTCCTGCGCCGCTTCGACAAGATGTTCGCCGAATTCGAAAAAGACGCCAGCGACGCCGACATCTCGGACCTGTCGAACACCCGCACCGCGCGGGCCTTCATGCTTTTGGGCCGGGTCGCAGGTATTTTTGACTGACCAGCAGCTTCGACTGACCGGACTCTTCGACTGACCTTCAGGCAATCCCCGGATCGGACAGCCCCAGATCCGCCAGGATGAAATCCGCGACCCCCGCCGCATCCTCCAGATCGAACGCCGCCCCGTGCCAGCCCATGCCGGGTAATCCCGCACGCCGGTCACTCGCCACCGCGCGCACGGTCGGATCATCCGGGCCGATCAGCGCCTGCCCCGTCGCCACCCGATGCGCCTCGATCTTGGGATGGGTGTCGCGCTTGTATCCCTCGACCAGCACCAGATCGACCGGCGACAACCGCGCCAGCAGATCGGCCAGCGCAGGCTCTGCGCCGCCCTCATTCTCATGCATCAAGACCCAGCGTTGGCTGGACGCCAGCACCACTTCGCCCGCCCCTGCCTGCCGGTGCCGGAAACTGTCCTTGCCGGGCTGGTCGATGTCAAAGCTGTGATGCGCGTGCTTGATGCTGGACACGCGCAGCCCCCGCCCGCGCAGCTCGGCAATCAGCCGCTCCATCAGCCCGGTCTTGCCGGAATTCTTCCAGCCGATGACACCGTAAACCTGCATCACATCCCCCCGCCCGCAATCGCCCGCGCCTGCGCCCGCACCAGATCCTCGGGCGTGTTGATGTTGAAGAACGGATCACCCCCGCCCGCCACCGGAAACACAACTTCGACAGCCGCCTGACCATGCGCAAAATCCTGCACCCGCCGCGTGCCCGCATCCAAAGCCGACCGCAACGCCGGGGCCAAAGCCACATCCCACAGCGCAAAGACCGGATGCACCCGGTCCGTCTTGGCCATGGCGACCCCCCCGCCGCCCGCCGCCAGCCCCGCCGCCAGTTGCGCCACCAGATCATCGGGGAAAAACGGCGTATCCCCCGCCACGGTCACCACCCGCGCGCAACCCTGCGCCGCCGCCCAGTCCATCGCCGCCAGCACACCCGCCAGCGGCCCGGCATCCGCCACGCTGTCCTGTAACACCGGCAGCGCCCAGGCCCCAAACCGCGCCGCATCGCCATTCGCATTCAGCGCCAGACAGTCCACCTGGCCCGCCAACCGCGCGATGATCGCATCCAGAACAACCCGGCCACCCACCAAGGGCAGCAGGCATTTGTCGCCCCCGCCCATGCGCCGCGCCTGCCCTCCGGCCAGAATGCCCCCTGCAACCCGCTTGATCGGCAATTGAATCTCCCCCGGCCACCGCTTAGGGGTAGGCCACGCCCCGTTCTAAAGGCTTAAGATGACCCTCACCACTACCAAATCCGTCTATTGGAAAGGCGTCCGCGACGGGCTGCCCTTCATCCTTGTGGTTGCCCCCTTCGCGCTGCTGTTCGGCGTTGTCGCAACCGAAGCCGGGCTGAACGTCTGGGAAACGCTGGCCTTTTCCGTGGTCGTGATCGCCGGGGCCGCGCAATTCACCGCGCTGCAACTGATGCAGGAAAACGCGCCCACCGTGATCGTCCTCGCCTCGGCCTTGGCGGTGAACCTGCGCATGGCGATGTATTCGGCCTCTCTCACCCCGCATCTCGGGGCCACCCCGATCTGGCAGCGCGCGCTGGCCGCCTATGTCATGGTGGATCAGTCCTATGCCTGCTCGATCCTGGCCTATGAGCGGCATCACGATTGGACACCCGCGCAGAAGATGGCCTTCTATTTCGGCGCGGTCACCCCCGTGATCCCGGTCTGGTATGCCATGACCGTCGCCGGCGCGCTGATCGGCTCCTCCATGCCGGCGGGCCTTGCGCTGGATTTCGCGGTGCCCATCACCTTCATCGCCATGATCGCCCCCGCCCTGCGCACGCTGGCACATCAGGCGGCGGCCCTCGCCTCGGTCATCCTCGCCCTCAGCTTCGCGTTCGTGCCCTTCAACCTCGGCCTGATCATCGCGGGCATCGGCGGCATGATCGTGGGCGCACAGGTCGAGCTTTGGCTAAACCGGAGGGCGAAAGCATGACCGATCCGCAAATCACCACCGCCACGCTCTGGACCATCATGATCCTGCTGGGTCTGGGCACCTTCGCGCTGCGCTTCGTCTTTCTGGGCATGATCGGCGACCGCCCGATGCCCGACTGGTTGATGCGCCACCTGCGCTATACCGCCGTGGCCGTGCTGCCCGGTCTGGTCGCCCCTCTGGTGGTCTGGCCCACAGCCACCGATGGCGTGCTGGACCTGCCCCGTCTTGCCGCAGCACTCACCACGCTGGCCGTCGGCTATGTCACGAAAAACGTGCTCGCCGCGATCTTCGGCGGCGCAGGCATGCTCTATCTGCTGCTCTGGCTGATGGGTTAAGCCCGCAGCCATCCCACGCCACAGGTTTCTTCTTGCCGAAAATATCCCCCGCGGAGCGTCCCCCGACAGCCAGCAGCGGGGCGGTCGCTCACTCCGCCGCGGCCGCCGCCTGCGACGCCTTCACCCGCTCGGGATCAAACGAGTCCAGCGCCTTGAACCGATCCGCATCGTCATATTCGTAAAGCCGCTGGGTCGTGGCCCCCGGCAACTGCCCGAACTGATCCGCCAACTGGTTCGGGAACCATGTCGTGCGGATCGCCCCGTTCAGCCCCGGCACATCGCGCAGCATCTCGGATGTGCTCAGCGCGCATTGCGCCCGTGGCACCGGCCCCTGCGCCAAGACGCGGGCCAGCACATCCTCGGCCACCTGCGGTGACACCTCGACATGCTGCACGATCACATGAAACGTCTCGCGCGCATGGAACCGGGTATAGGTATCCTCCATCACCGGGGTGACACCGTAAACCACGTCATTCTTGGTGGCGATGCGCGGATGCCGGAACGACCCGGCAGGGTCAAAAATCACCCGCTGCGAGCCGTTGACCATCAGGGATGTATGCGCCCCCGACCCGTTGGAATTGTTCACCATCGTGAACAAGGTCAGCGCGGGCGGCCCATCATGGCGATAGATCTTGGCGCGCACGTTGTGATCGGTACGATCTTCCTGATCGTCTGCCTGATCCGCATGTATGCCGGTAACCTGAC
>NCJR01000168.1 GCA_002282555.1 Rhodobacterales bacterium 34-62-10 | reverse complement strand
AGATCGAGCTGCCCGCCATGGCCGACGGCACCGAGCGCAAAGGCTCGCTGACCGAACTGGACCGCGACCTGCCCGCATAAATCCACCGACCGGGGCGGGTGCATCGCACCTGCCCCGCCTGTCTTTCCATGCGCCTGCCCCGATACGGAGCGTCCGCCATGACCAACGCCCCCCGCCAGACAACGACCCTGCCCACAGCCCCCGGCGTGGGCTACAAGCCGCAGCATTACAGCGCCATCATCGCGGATCCGCGCCCGGTGGCATGGCTGGAAATCCATGCCGAGAATTACATGGGCGACGGTGGCCGCCCCTTGGCGCAACTGGACCATCTGGCCGCACGCTTTCCCATATCGGTGCATGGTGTCGGCCTGTCGATCGGCGGCGAAGGCCCGCTGGACCGCGACCACCTCGCCCGGCTCAAGCGCCTTTGTGACCGCGTGCAACCGGCCAGCTTTTCCGAACATCTGGCATGGTCCAGCCATGACGACGCCTTTCTGAACGACCTGCTGCCGCTGCCCTATACCGATGCGACGCTGGCGCGCGTGGCCGCGCATATCACGCAGGTGCAGGACACGCTGGGCCGCCCCATGCTGCTGGAAAACCCGTCCAGCTATCTGGCCTTCGCCGAAAGCACATGGCTTGAGCCCGATTTCCTGCGCGAATTGACGCGGCGCACCGGCTGCGGCCTGCTTCTGGATGTGAACAACGTCTTCGTGTCGGCCACCAATCTGGGCTTTGATCCGCGCGGCTATGTCGATGCCTTCCCGCTGGACGCGGTGGGCGAGATTCATCTGGGCGGTCATGACGCCGATCACGACGACCACGGCGCGCCTTTGCTGATCGACAGCCACGGTGCCGCCATCGCCGATCCGGTCTGGGCGCTGCTTGATGATGTGCTGGCCCGTTCCGGTCCGCGCCCGGTGCTGGTGGAATGGGACAATGATGTCCCCGACTGGCCCGTTCTGGCGGATGAGGCGCGGCGCGCGCAACAGGCGTTGGCCAGGCTGCACCCGGCGCTGCGGGCCGCGTCATGACCGGTCGTGTTACGGGCCTGATCGACGATTTCCTGCCCGCGCTGATGGACCCGGACCGCCCGGTGCCGCAGGGCCTGCAGGACGGGCAAGGTCGCCCCGCCGGACGCCGTTTCAACGTCTATCGCAACAATGTCACGACCTCGCTGATCGCCGCGTTGGAGCAGGGCTTTCCCGCCGTCGCCAAACTGCTGGGACCGCAGAATTTCACCGGCCTCGCCCGCGCCTTTCTGCAGGACAACCCGCCACAATCGCGCCTGATGATGCACTACGGTGCAGGCTTTGCGGAATTCCTCGACGCGATCCCGCAACTGGCGCATCTGGGCTATCTGGGCGATGTGGCGCGGCTGGAACTGGCGCTGCGGCGGTCCTATCACGCCGCCGATGCCACCCCGCTGGACCCCGCCGCCCTTGGCGCGATCCCGCCCGACCGCCTGCCCGCCACCCGCTTCACCCTTGCCCCGGCTGTGGCCATCATCCGCTCGCCCTGGCCGCTGCACGCGATCTGGACCTATACGATGATCCCCGGCAGCCCGAAACCGCAGGCGACCCCGCAGGATGTGCTGATCACGCGCCCCGATTTCGACCCCGAAACCCATCCCCTGCCCCGGGGTGGTGCCGATTTCATCGCCGCGCTGATGACGGGCCGCACATTGGGCAGCGCCCATGATGCGGGCGTCGCCGCCCAAAGCGATTTCGACCCCGCCCCCATCCTTGGCCTGTTGATCGCAGGCCGCGCCGTCACCGGCCTGAGTAGCGAGTAACCCCATGAACACCCTGATCCGCCTGCATGACCGCGCCTTTTCCCCCCTCGCGCGCGCCGATTGGCTTTTGCCCACCCTCGCCCGTCTGGTCTTTGCCGGGGTGCTTCTGGTCTATTTCTGGGCCTCGGGCCTGACCAAGCTGGGGCCGGGCCTCCCCGGTCTGTTTGACCCCGCGATGGGCGCCTATGCCCAGATCTTCCCGCGCGCGATGGCCGCCGTCAGCTATGACATCAGCCAGTTCGGACTGTGGCACAAACTGGTGGTGCTGGCGGGCACATGGTCCGAATTCATCCTGCCCCTGTTGATCCTTGTGGGCCTGATGACCCGCCTTGCCGCGCTTGGCATGATCGGCTTCATCGTGGTGCAAACCCTGACCGACCTGATCGGCCATGGCGGTGCGGCGCATCCCGAAACGCTGGGCGCGTGGTTCGACCGCTTCCCCGACAGCCCGATCATGGACCAGCGCGCCTTCTGGGTGCTTGTCCTGCTGGTGCTGGTGATCAAGGGCGCGGGCCCCTTTGCCCTTGATCGGCTGTTCAAACGCCAAAGCGTTGTCGATTGACGCTCAATCACCGAACGCTGCCTGAAATCAATGATGTCAACGCGCCAGGTGATCCGTTTTATTTCAAAGTAAACTCGAAACGCTATGATCAGAAATGCGCCTTCGGCTCGTCGATCAGAAATGCGCCTTCGGCTCGTCGGGTTTCCCGGCGGCCAAGGCCAGCAACCCGCCCACCACGCAAAAGCCGATGGGGAACATGGTGAAGACGTTGAAGCCAAAGGCGTAATACATCCCCCCCGCCGACAGCAGCAACAGCACCCCACCCCACAGCGCGCGCACCTTCGCCATGGCACCCCCGGCAATCGCCAGAAGGGGTGACAGGAAACTCGCCGCGCGGATCACCTCCATATTGGCGACCTGCTCGAACAATCCCTCGATCTCGCCATAGCGGGCGACCGCCTCGGTATAGCCATAGCTGAAAAATCCCACCAGCATGGCCATCAGCCCGCCGATAATCCCCAGCATCAACGCCGCATTCCGCATGATCCGTCCTCCGCCCCGGCAGGTTCAGCCCAGAAGGGCCGCCTGCACATCCTTGCCCCAGCCCAGATACATGGCCCCGTCATCCGCCACAATCAGCGGCCGCTTCATCAGCGTCGGGTGATCCGCCAGCAGCGCCAGCGCATCGCGCGCCCGCTCTGCCTCGGACAACCCCCGCCACGTGGTTGATGCGGTGTTGACCAGCCTGTCGCCAAATGTCGCATGGGCGCGGGCCAGCACGCCCGCAGGCACGCCATCCCCGCGGACATCCACAAAGTCCACACCCGGCAAGGCCTTGATTGCCTTGCGACAGGTATCACAGGTTTTCAGTCCATAGAGCGTCATCTGTGCCTCGCAAACGGTCATGCCGCCCTCTCTAACGCCGAAATCCCATAACTTCACGGGTCTTTTTCTTGATTTTTACAAAACCCATGCAATCTTTTGCCCATGCGCGGCCCGCGCAGCACGCTTCATTAGGGCGTGGTAACGATCGAATAAAGGGAGACACGGGACATGCCCCACGGCACCGTGAAGTGGTTCAATACGACCAAAGGCTATGGCTTCATCGCCCCCGATGATGGCGGCAAGGACGTTTTCGTCCATATTTCAGCGGTAGAACGCTCCGGCTTGACCGGCCTCGCCGACAATCAGAAACTGTCATACGAGTTGCAGGAAGGCCGTGACGGACGCCAGATGGCCTCCGATCTCAGACTTCTGTAACCCGGCGCGGGTCCGGGGCGCCGCAGATCAGGTGAGGGCGCGGGTGATCATCACCCCCGCCCAGGCCGACACCCCCGTCAGGATCGCCCCCCATGTCAGGTCCACGGCCACCATATGCCAATGCCAATCGCGCAGCGTCGCGTAATTGGTGAACTCATAGGTGCCGTAAGCCATCGCCCCCAGCAGCGCCCCGCCCAGCAGCGCCTGCACTGCCACGCCCTCGCGCAGGGCCGGCAGCGACACGAAGTAAAGCAGGCCGCCCACATAAAACAGATAGAACACCACCGCCGGCACGATGCGGATCGGCTCGGCCAGCATGTCGCCCAGATGTTTCGCGAACAAGGGCTGCATCACCCGGCTCAGCATGATCGCATCAAGGATCAGGAACACGGCGGCGGTCGAGACATAGAGGATGATCAGTTGCACGGGGGGCGGCCTTTCACTGGGTTGAAAGGAATACGCGGGAACACGCCTTTTGGATGAAACAGCGAAACCCCGCCCGCGCGCTGTGCGTCCTAGCGCCGGTTTTCCAGCTTGCCGAACGTGCTCTCCAGCAGCGCGCGCACCTTCTTGGCCCCGCCCCGCAGCGCGGCTTCCACATCGGCATCATGATGCGTCACGGTCTGCGGTTGCATCCCCTCGGGTCGCGCCTCGACGGTGCAGCGGATATCATCCGCCCCGCCCTTGGCACCATTGGCATCCGCCAGATGCACCTCGACCCGCGTCAGACGCCCGGACAGATGGCCCAAAGCCCCGGTCACAACCGCCTCGGCAACTTCGGCCAGACGGTCATCGCCCTGGATGTTGTGGTCGGTATTGAGCTGGAATTGCATAGCTGCTCTCCTTTTGGTTGCACAACCGACCTAGGAACACTGTCCGCCGCCTGCAAGCCCCCCCTAAAGCCCGCAGCACGACTCCGCGCGGCGTCGCCTCACCCCAACGTATCCATGAATTCCCGCCACTCGCCCTTGCTCATGCCCGAGGTTTCCTGCGTGACCGCTTCACCCTTCAGCATCCGGCGCACGCAGTCCAGCGCGGTGGCGCTCATCGTGGCGCCGCCCATGCGGTAATCCTCGAAGGCCTTATACGCAAAGGGCACCCAATCGGCGACGACCTTGCAGATCGCATCGGCATAGACGCGGATTTCATATTGCGCATGGGCATCGGCCCGCAGGCGCAGGAAATGCAGCAGGTTGTGCAGGTCCACCTTCCAATACCACTGGGTATAGATGTTGGCCGGCAGGTTCATCCGCGCCAATTCGCGCGCCAGACCCGCCTGCCCCTCCTGCGAGATCATCTGCTCATAGTGATCGTAAGCCCGGTTCGCGTCGGTCTTGAGGATCTCCAGAACCCTTGCGGCCTCAGCACCCTCCAGCGCCGCGCCGCGGCCCTGATTGTTGACCACCGATTGCGCCGCCAGATGCTCGGGCGCGGGGATATAGAA
>NCJR01000167.1 GCA_002282555.1 Rhodobacterales bacterium 34-62-10 | reverse complement strand
ATGACCAGAAAGCCACCATGCGCTCCAAGTGTGGACCCCAGTCTGTGATCCGCGCGGCGAAGATCGGGCCGAGTGTCACATCGCGACGGACCTTGTCGTAGAAAGTATGGACGAGGTTGCGCAGGATCCCCTCGTCCAGCCCCGTTTCCACCATGATGGCCGCAGTCATCTCGGGTCGGGCAGAGGTGTTTTGTGTTGAGTTTGCTTGGGCAGACATGACGGCCTCGGGGTTCAGGTCTTGCAATCAGACTTATGTCTGTTAATAGGTATTGTAAATGCCAATTTAGACAGGACACATCGCGGCGATGCGCCTCACCTCCTTCACAGACTACGGCCTGCGCATGCTGATGCGCATGGCAAGCACTCCAGATCGAACCTTCTCAACCGCCGATCTGGCCGATGAGTTCGGCCTGTCGCGCAATCATCTGGCCAAGATCATGCAGCGCCTGGCGCAGGCTGGCTTCGTGGAGACAAGGCGCGGTGGCGGCGGCGGCGCGGCCCTTGCCCGGCCTGCGACGCAGATCCGGCTGGGCGCCGTGGTGCGCTTGCTCGAAGAGGATCAGCCGCTGGTGGAGTGTTTGAGTAACGACGGTGGCGCCTGCACACTTGACGGCAATTGTCGCCTCAAGGCGCGCATGCGGGCCGCAGAGTCGGCCTTTCTCGCAAATCTCGATCGCGCAACGCTCGCCGATATCGCGCTCGCCCCACGTCGCGCGGCATGAAAAAGGGATATTTGAAATGACCATGACAGCAACCCTGACTTCGACAGAGCGACGGATTGGATTCGCGATCTCTGCCGCTCTGGCCGTTTTGGGGCTGACAATGGCGGCAGTTGCCAAGAGCGGACCGATGGCGGTTCACGGCGCAATGGCTCTCGTGCTGGGTGTTGCGCTGGTTTTTCACCTGGGCGGCGCGCTTTACGATCATCCTGAGCCATCAAACCGTCGCCACGCGGAATACTATGACGCGCCGACCCGCTTCGGCATTGTCATGACGCTGATCTGGGCGGTAGTCGGCATGGGCGTGGGCGTCTGGCTGGCCGCGCTGATGTACTGGCCCGAGGCGACACCGCTTTGGCCCGGGACAAGCTACGGTCGGCTGCGCCCTGTGCATACGTCGGGCGTAATTTTCGGATTCGGCGGCAATGCGCTGATCGCCACCTCGTTCTACGTGCTGCAACGCACGTCGCGGGCGCGGCTGGCGGATGCCGTCAGCCCGTGGTTCGTGCTTATCGGCTTCAATTTGTTTTGCGCATGGGCCGCGACGGGCTATCTCATGGGCCAGACCCAGTCCAAGGAATATGCCGAACCCGAGTGGTATGCTGACCTGTGGTTGGTCGTCGTCTGGGTGACCTATTTCGTGCTGTATATCCGCACACTCGCGCGGCGCGCAGAGCCGCATATCTACGTCGCAAACTGGTATTACATGGCCTTCATTCTCGTGGTGGCGATGCTGCACATCGTCAATAACCTGGCCCTGCCCGTCACTTGGGGGTCGGGCGAGAGCTTCACCATCTGGTCAGGGGTGCAAGATGCGATGATCCAGTGGTGGTATGGGCACAACGCGGTTGCGTTCTTTCTGACGGCTGGGTTCCTCGGGATGCTCTACTACTTCCTGCCGGTGCGCGCGCAGCGCCCCATCTGGTCCTACCGGCTTTCCATCCTCAGCTTCTGGGGGATCGTGTTCTTTTACATGTGGGCAGGATCGCACCATCTGCACTACACCGCACTGCCGTATTGGGTACAAACACTGGGGATGACATTTTCCATCATGCTGTTGGTCCCAAGCTGGGCCTCGGCCGGCAACGCCATCGCCACACTGAACGGTGCCTGGCACAAGGTGCGCGACGATGCCGTGCTGCGCTTCATGTTCGTGGCGGCGGTGTTTTATGGCCTTTCGACCTTTGAAGGGTCTTTTCTTGCCATCCGCCCGGTCAACGCGTTGTCGCACTATACCGACTGGACGGTGGGTCATGTCCATTCCGGCACGCTGGGCTGGGTCGCGATGATCGTCTTTGGTGCGATCTACAGTATGGTTCCAAAGCTTTGGGGGCGGGATGACATGGCCTGGCCCAAGGCGGTCGAGTGGCATTTCTGGTTGGCGATCACGGGCACGCTGATCTACGTCGTCTCGCTCTGGAATGCCGGCATCACCCAGGGGTTGATGTGGCGCGCCTATGACGAGGGCGGGGCGCTTTCCTACAGTTTCATCGAGTCCGTCGAGGCGATGCTGCCTTATTACGCGGCCCGCACATTGGGTGGCGCGCTGTTTCTTGCCGGTGCGGTGCTGTGCGCGCTGAACTGCGGGGCGACGATGCGTGCCGCAGGTGATCAGGTGGATGAAGCCGATCGCCCCCTTTACACCCAACCCGCGGAGTGAGCCCATGCTGAAGCTGCATTACAACCTTGAAAAGGTCTCGATGGGGCTGGTTGGCGCGATTATCGCGGTGGCCTCTGTGGGCGGTCTTGTCGAGATCGCCCCGCTTTTCACCATCGAGCAAACGGTCGTGATTCCCGATGACATGCGTCCGCACACACCGCTGGAGCTTGCCGGGCGCGAGATCTATATCCGCGAGGGCTGCTATGCGTGCCATTCCCAGATGGTGCGCAGTCTGGCTGATGAGGTGGACCGCTACGGCCCTTATTCCCTTTCGTCCGAGAGCGCCTATGACCACCCGATGCTCTGGGGGTCGAAACGCACCGGGCCGGATCTTGCCCGGCTTGGCGGGAAATATTCCGACGACTGGCATGTCGCGCATCTGATGGACCCGCGGGCCGTCATCCCGGTGTCGATCATGCCGGCCTATCCGTGGCTGACCCGGTCTCTGGACACTGACCTGATTGCCGAAAACCTTGCGACATTGGCCCGGCTTGGCGTGCCCTATGACGAGGCGATGATCGACAACGCCATGGCGGATGCGCGCGCGCAAAGCCAGCCCGAAGCTGATGGCGCAGACGGCCTGCGCGACCGCTATGGCGACGACATCACGGTGCGTGCCTTCGACGGCGATCCGTCGCGCCTGACCGAGATGGATGCGCTGGTGGCCTATCTGCAATCGCTTGGCACGCTGACCGATGCCGCCCACGAGATGTTCGCGGAGGACAAGCCATGAGTCACGAGACACTTGTGCTGATCGCCAAGACCATAGGCCCGATCTGGATGGGCGGCTTCATGCTGATCGTGTTCATCCGGTCCTACAATCCACGAAGACGTGCCGAGCAAGAGCGGATTGCCCGGTCGATCCTGTCTGAAGTGGAAAGGGAGACGCGCACATGAGCACTGACCCCAAGGAACTGCCCGGTGCCGATCCGCATACAGGCAATCGTGATATTGACCCCGTCACCGGCTATGACACCACGGGCCACGACTGGGGTGGGATCAAGGAACTGAACACCCCTTTCCCCAGAATTGCCCTGATCGCGCTGGTGTTGACTGTCATCTATTCTGTCATCACCTGGTTCCTGTTACCGGCTTGGCCGATGGGACGCGACTATACGCGGGGGCTGCTGGGCCTTGATCAACAAGAAATGGCAAAGGATCACCTGCGCGAACTGGCCGCTTTGCGTGAAACCTGGCTGGGAAGGTTCGAGACCCCGGATTTCGACGCGCTCTCGGATGATCCGGCGCTTATGGCCGCCGCAATGCCCGCCGCCGAAAGACTGTATCAGGACAACTGCTCGGCCTGTCATGGCCGCGCGGGAGGCGGCGGACCGGGCTACCCGGTGCTGACCGACACTCACTGGCTTTGGGGGGGCGCGCCCGAGGATATCGCGACGACATTGCAAGTGGGGATCAACGCCGATCATCCCGACACGCGCTGGGCGCAGATGCCGGCCTTCGACTGGATGGAGCCCGACGAGATTTCGGCATTGTCGACCTATGTCGCCGCAATGCCGTCTGGCCGGGCCGATCCCGACAGCGAGGCGGCAACCCTGTTTGTGGAAAATTGCGCGGCCTGCCACGGCGAGGACGGCGCAGGCGGTATGATGAACGGCGCGCCGTCGTTGGTGGACGGGGCCGTGATCTATGGCCAAGAGTCCGAGACCGTGATGACGACGCTGCGCAACGGCCGTCAGGGTGTGATGCCCGCGTGGACAGAGCGGCTGAGCGATGCCGAGATCAACGTCCTGTCGCTCTATGTCGCGCGCCAGATGGAAGACAGCGGCGGGGATACTGCCACAGGAGCCATGCAATGACGGCGCAAGTGCAAAAACGCCTCGCTATCGGTGGCGCGCTTGTGCTGATGGCGCTGCTGTTTGCCTACAAGGGTTACATGGTGCGCGTGGCGATCACCTCTCAATCCGCCTGCGTTGCGCAGGAGTCGGCGACCCGCGCTCCGGCGCGGCACGCCTGCTGAAAGGGACACAAGATGCTTGAACCGCTTCCGACCCTCCGTCCGCCACGCAAGCCCGCTTCGCCGCTGGTGCGGGATCTGCCGCCGCGCGTCGCCCAGGATTGGCTGCGGGCCGGGTGGGACGATTTCTGTGCCGCCCCGCGACAAAGCCTTGCCTATGGCGGATTTCTTGTTGTGCTGTCCTATGTGGTGCTTTGGGGGCTTGCCGCGTCGGGCCTGCTTTATCTTGCTCTGCCTGCCATCTCGGGTTTTCTGATCGTAGGCCCGTTTCTTGCCATCGGACTTTACGAACTGGCCCGTCGCCGTGCCGAGGGAAAGACCACGACACTGGGCCAGATGCTGCTGGCGCGCCCCGCCGCAGGGCCGCAACTGGCCTATGCGGGGCTGCTGTTGGGTCTGTTGGTGCTGTTCTGGTTGCGCGCGGCTGATCTGCTTTATGCTTTGTTCTTTGGCTACGCACCGCTGCCCGGTGCGGGTGACGCGCTGTCGAATGTCCTGATCACGCCGCGCGGCTGGGCGCTGCTTGTGGTGGGATCAGCCATCGGTGGGTTGTTCGCGGCCTTCGCCTTTGCGCTGAGCTTGTTTGCGGTGCCGATGCTGCTTGTCGAGCGGCGCGACGCGTTGACCGCGCTGGGACTGAGCTTTGCCATGACAACGCGGAACTTGGGCCCAT
>NCJR01000009.1 GCA_002282555.1 Rhodobacterales bacterium 34-62-10 | reverse complement strand
AAGGCCGATCTGCTCAAGGCCGGCAGCTTCCTGATCCCGCCGAAAACCCCGATGGCCGATATCGCCGACATCATCACCCGCGGCGGACCCAGCACCTGCGGCACCGAGATCGTCTATCGCATCGGCGTCAACAGCGCCTCTGTCGTGGTGCGGGAACTGGACCCCGCAACCTCGCGCTATATCGAACAGATCACCTTTGATCCCGCAGTGGACGCCGCCCCCGATGGCTATACACAGGTGCGCGAA
Source organism: Rhodobacterales bacterium 34-62-10 (assembly GCA_002282555.1). Classification (GTDB taxonomy): domain Bacteria; phylum Pseudomonadota; class Alphaproteobacteria; order Rhodobacterales; family Rhodobacteraceae; genus Seohaeicola. The sequence goes on along the minus strand of NCJR01000009.1, from coordinate 16,616 downwards.
CGCTCTGACACCCGCTACCGCGTGACACTGGCCGAAGGCGTGACCAGCTGGCAGGTCGTGAACGCGCTGTCACGGCTGGATGTGCTGGCGGGCGACGTGGCCGAGGTGCCAGCCGAGGGCACGCTGGCCCCCGACAGCTATGAAATCACACCGGGCGAGGAACGCAGCGCGCTGCTGGCCCGCATGACCGCCGCACAGCAGGCGATCCTGGCCGAAGCTTGGGCCAACCGCGTGGACGGTCTGCCACTGGCCTCGCCCGAAGAGGTGCTGATCCTTGCCTCGATCATCGAAAAGGAAACCGGTGTCGCCGATGAACGCCGGCAGGTGGCTTCGGTTTTCGTGAACCGCCTCAATCGCGGGATGCGCCTGCAAACCGACCCCACGGTGATTTACGGGATCACCAAGGGCGAGGGCGTGCTGGGCCGTGGCCTGCGCCAAAGCGAGCTGCGCGGCGCGACACCGTGGAACACCTATGTGATCGAAGGTCTGCCGCCCACACCCATCGCCAACCCCGGCCGCGCCAGCATCGAGGCGGCCGTCGATCCCGACGACACGCCCTATGTGTTCTTCGTGGCCGATGGCACCGGTGGCCATGCCTTTGCCGAAACGCTGGAAGAGCATAACCGCAACGTCGCCGTCTGGCGCCGGATCGAGGCCGAGCAGGAGGCACAGGCCGAGCAGGAGGAGCAGGCGGATTGACCTGACCGCCGGTGACCGCCGGATTAGGATTTTGTTAACGAAAACGGACGGTTGTCAGATTTGAGCTGTCCAGAAAACTTGACATTGCGCGCGGTCTAACGTATAGGTTGTGCAAGCTGGAAGAACTGAAGCAACGGCGCCGGGATTACCCCGGACGCCGTTTTTTCATGTCTTGTGGACGGGGCAACCAAGGATAAGGCAGAGCGAGCAAAATGTCAGACTTACCCCCGCGCGCGGAGCCGGACGCGGCACCGCCCGACCGGGAATCCCCGTTGCAAGTCACGATCCACATTGTCGATCTTCAATTGCGGATCATGAAATCGGAACTCATCGAAATTCAGGAACGGTTGGCCGAAGGCGACCAGGGCGCGATCCGCGATGGCGCGCGCTTGCTCTCGGACATCCGCTACTGGCTCAAGCAAGCCCATGATGTGGAGATTGAAATTGAAACACAGCGCAAGGCAAATGCAGGTGTCGCCCATGAATATGCCATCGACTTCGACGCAGCCCGATCTCAGGTCCGGTGCCGACTGGATCGCCTGCGAGACTGCCGAGGTCCAAAGATCGTTTCTTGACGATCTGACCACCGCGGAACTGCTGGCGCTGCCCTTCATGTTCGATTTCTGGGCGCTGCCGCATCAGTTGCCGCCCCACGGGGACTGGCGCTCGTGGGTGATCATGGGCGGGCGCGGGGCTGGCAAGACCCGGGCCGGCGCGGAATGGGTGCGCGCCAGTGTCGAGGGGGCGCGCCCCGCTGATCCGGGGCGCTGCCGCCGCATCGCGCTGGTGGGCGAAACACTCGATCAGGTGCGCGAGGTGATGGTGTTCGGCGACAGTGGCATCCTCGCCTGTTCACCCCCCGACCGCCGCCCCGTATGGCACGCCACCCGGCGCATGCTGATCTGGCCGAACGGCGCCACCGCGCAGGCGTTCTCGGCCCATGATCCCGAATCCCTGCGCGGCCCGCAATTCGACGGCGCCTGGGTCGATGAACTGGCCAAGTGGAGAAAGGCCAGCGACACCTGGGACATGCTGCAATTCGCCTTGCGGCTGGGCGATGCGCCACAGGTCTGCGTCACCACCACCCCGCGCAACGTGGGCGTGCTGAAAGACCTGCTCAAGATGTCCAGCACCGTCGTCACCCACGCCCCGACCGAGGCCAATGCCGCCAACCTTGCCAGCTCCTTTTTGCAAGAGGTCCGGATCCGCTATGTCGGCTCGCGCCTGTCGCGTCAGGAACTGGACGGTATTCTGGTCGAAGATGCGGAGGGCGCGCTCTGGTCAGGGGACCAGCTGGACGCATCCCGCGTCAGCGATCTGCCTGACATGGACCGCATCGTGGTCGCCATCGATCCCGCGACAACCTCCAAGGAAGGCTCTGATGAATGCGGCATCATCGTCGTGGGCGCGGTCACGCGCGGCCCCGTCAGCGAGTGGCGCGCCTATGTGCTGGAGGACGCCAGCACCACCGGCCTTGGTCCCCTGCAATGGGCCAGGGTCGCGGTTGCCGTGATGGAACGCTGGGGCGCTGACCGCTTGGTGGCCGAGGTGAATCAGGGTGGCGACATGATCGAAGACCTGATCCGCCAGATTGACCCGCTCGTGCCTTTCCGCAAGCTGCATGCCACGCGCAGCAAGGGCGCGCGGGCCGAACCGGTGGCGGCCCTTTATGAACAGGGCCGGGTGTTCCACCACGGCGATCTTGGCGCGCTCGAGGATCAGATGGTCGCCATGACCGCCCAAGGCTATGCGGGCAAAGGCAGCCCCGACCGTCTGGATGCTCTGGTCTGGGCCTTGCATGACCTGATCATTGCGCCCTCGGCCAAATGGCGCAGCCCAAGGGTGCGCGCGCTCTGATCCGGAATTGTTAAGCTTTTCGTCAGATTGTCCACACATGGGTTCGAACAGCCCTTGCCCCGGCGCAACACGCAGCCGGGGCAGGGGCACCGACCCGGCAGGGCAGCGGACCGGTTCAAGGAGCACGACATGGTTTTTCACTTCCTCAAACGCGGCGCAGCCCAGATTGCCCCCGCACAAAAGGCCAGCGCCGCAGGCCCGGTTCTGGCCTTTCAAGGCGCAGGCCGCGTGGTCTGGAGCCCGCGTGACACCGCCTCCCTGACCCGCGCAGGCTATACCGGCAATCCGGTCGGCTTTCGCTGCGTCAAACTGCTGGCTGAGGCGGCAGCGGCGCTGCCACTGGTCATGCAGGGTGCTGCTCAGCGCTATGACACGCATCCCATCCTGACGCTGCTGGGCAATCCCAATCCCGCCATGGGCCGCGCCGAACTGCTCGAGGCGCTTTACACACAGCTTCTGCTGACCGGGAACGCCTATGCCGAACTGGTCACGGATGACATAGGCGCCTTTTCGGAACTGCATGTGCTGCGCTCTGACCGGATCAGCCTGATCCCCGGCGCGGATGGCTGGCCCGTGGCCTATGACTATACTGTCGGCGGGCGCAAACACCGCTTCAATGTGGACACGCCGCTGGCCCCGATCTGCCATATCAAAAGCTTCCATCCGCAGGATGACCACTACGGCTTTTCCCCGATGCAGGCGGCGGCGCAGGCGGTCGATGTGCACAACGCCGCCAGCCGCTGGTCCAAGGCGCTGCTGGACAATGCCGCGCGCCCCTCGGGTGCCATTGTCTATCGCGGGGCCGAGGGGCAGGGGTCCCTCAGCACCGATCAATACGACCGCCTGGTGGCGGAAATGGAAAGCCATCATCAGGGCGCGCGCAACGCTGGCCGCCCGATGCTGCTGGAGGGCGGGCTTGACTGGAAACCGATGGGCTTTTCTCCCTCGGACATGGAATTCCAGCAAACCAAGGAAAGTGCCGCGCGTGAAATCGCGCTGGCCTTCGGTGTGCCGCCCATGCTCTTGGGTATCCCCGGCGACGCGACCTTCGCAAACTATCAGGAGGCGAACCGCGCCCTGTACCGCCTGACCGTGCTGCCCATGGCGACGCGCGTGGTGGCGGCCCTTGCCGAATGGCTGTCGCGCTTCACCGGCGAGGTGCTGGAACTGCGCCCCGATCTGGATCAGGTGCCCGCCCTTGCGGTGGAACGCGAGTCGCAATGGCGCCGCGTGGCTGAGGCGGCTTTTCTGACCGATGCGGAAAAACGCGCGCTTCTGGGTCTGCCAGCCCTGCCGATGCACGGCACACTCGACACAGGGGCCGCCGAATGAGCGATCCCCGCGCCACACCGCGCGACGTTGCGCGCTATGGGTTCGAGGCGTTCGATTGCGCCCCCGCCCTGCGGCTGGAAGCGCATGAAAGGGTCTCGACCCTGCATATCGACGGGCTGAACCGCCGCGCCGACAAGCTGGAAGCTTTGGTCGAAAAGCTGGAAAAACGCCTCTGGCTGGCGGTGTACGGCGTGGTCGCCGTAGTCTTGGCGCAGGCGTTTCAATCACTCTTGGGCGCTGTGCCACTTGCGGTGCTGCCATGAAAGGACATCCGATGGACACCGGACTGGAACATAAATTCTGCCGCCCCGAAACCGGGCTTCACCTGACCGAACACACCGCAGGGCTGGTGATCGAAGGCTATGCCAGTCTGTTCGGCTTGCCGGATCAGGGTGGCGATGTGGTCGCGCCCGGCGCCTATGCCGCCAGCCTCAAGACGATGGCGGCCCAGGGACGGCGCGTCCGCATGCTCTGGCAGCATGATCCCGCGCAACCCATCGGCATCTGGGACGAGGTATCCGAGGATGCGCGCGGCCTGCGCGTCAAGGGGCGCCTGCTTGATGGCGTGGCCCGCGGGCGCGAGGCGGCGGCGCTGATCACCGCGGGTGCGATCGAGGGCCTGTCCATCGGCTATCGCACCATCCGTGCCAACAAGACCGACACCGGCCAGCGGCTGCTGACCCAGCTCGACCTCTGGGAGGTGTCGCTGGTCACCTTTCCGATGCTGCCCACCGCCCGCGTCGCGGCCAAGGCCGATCACCCCGCCGATGACACCCTGCGCGACCTGACAGCCCTGTTCGAAACCGGGCGCGCGATACTGACCCGCGACACAGCGCCCAAGGGCTGATCCGCCCGGCACCCCAACCACAGGAGACCCATATGATGACACCCGAGAAGACGTCTCGGACCGGGGAAGGTCTGTCCACCGCCCCGACCCCCGCACAGACCCCCGCCACCGACCTGAAATCCGCAGTTGCGGGATTCATGAACGATCTGAAAGGCTTTCGGGCCGACATTCACACCCGACTTCAACAGCAGGAAGAGCGACTGACCATGCTTGATCAAAAATCCTACTCCCCGCGTCCCCAGATGGCGCGTCCCCATCTGTCGGCCCATGCCGAAACCGAGGCACCGCATCAAAAGGCCTTTGCCGCCTATCTGCGTTCGGGCGATGATGACGGCCTGCGCGGGCTGGTGCTGGAAGGCAAGGCGATGAACACCGCCGTGGCAGGCGATGGCGGCTATCTTGTCGATCCCGAAACATCGCAGCGTATCCGCTCGGTCCTGACGGCGGGCGCATCGCTGCGCGCCATCTCGAATATCGTGCAGGTCGAGGCGACGTCCTATGACGTGCTGGTCGATCATTCCGACATCGGTCACGGCTGGGCCACCGAATCCGGCAGCACGACTGAGACCGGCACGCCGGTGATCGACCGCATCACCATCCCGCTGCACGAACTTAGCGCCCTGCCCAAGGCCAGCCAGCGCCTGCTGGATGACAGCGCCTTCGATCTTGAGGGCTGGCTTGCCGGCCGCATCGCCGACCGTTTCGCCCGCGCCGAAGCCGCCGCCTTCGTCAGCGGCAACGGCATCGACAAGCCGCGCGGTTTCCTGACCCATGCCACCGTGGACAATGACGTCTGGACATGGGGCAACCTTGGCACCGTGCCCACCGGGGCGGCAGGGGCCTTTGACGGGGCCGATGCCATCGTCGATCTGGTCTATGCGCTGGGGGCGGCCTACCGCGCCAACGCGGTTTTCGTGATGAACTCGAAAACCGCAGGCGCCGTGCGCAAGATGAAGGACAACGATGGCCGCTTCCTGTGGTCCGACGGTCTGGCCGCCGCCGAACCCGCGCGCCTGCTGGGATACCCGGTCCTGATCGCCGAGGATATGCCCGACATCGCCGCCGGCGCCCATGCCATCGCCTTTGGCGATTTCGGTGCAGGCTATACCATCGCCGAACGCCCCGACCTGCGCGTGTTGCGCGACCCGTTCAGCGCGAAACCGCATGTCCTGTTCTACGCCACCAAGCGCGTCGGCGGTGATGTCAGCGACTTCGCCGCAATCAAACTGCTGCGTTTCGCCATCGCCTGACGCCGCCTGCCATCGCAAGACCGATCTGTCGGTCTTGCGCCCGCGCGCGCCACGTGTCGTGTCGCAGATGCCCTGCTGCTCCCCCGTCCGGGCCTGTGTTGTGGCGCGCGCACCCTCGTCCTGTCGGGCGCAGGGCGCGGCAAACAAGTGATGGGCCGGACAAATCGGAGACATTCCATGATGTTGACAGAAGATACCACGCTGCCCGCGCCGCCGCTGCCTCTGGCCGCGTTCAAGGCGCATCTGCATCTGGGCACGGGGTTCACCGAGGCCGGATTGCAGGATGACCTGCTCGATGGCTTCCTGCGCGCCGCCATCGCCGCCGTTGAATCGCGGATCGGCAAGGCCCTGCTGCAACGTGCCTTCATACTGGAACTGCCCCGCTGGGTGGATCCCACAGGCCAGCCGCTGCCCATCGCCCCGGTGACCCAGATCACCGCATTGGCGCTGCGCGATGCGGCGGGGCTGGAAACCCCGATTGCCCCGCAACGCTGGCGGCTGGAACGTGACATGCAGCGCCCCTGCCTGCGCGCCGCAGGCGGCGTTCTGCCCGCGATCCCCGCAGGCGGCAGCGCGATCCTGCACTTTCAGGCAGGCATGGCCCCGGAATGGGGCGCCTTGCCCGCTGATCTGGCGCAGGCCGTGCTGATGCTGGCCGCGCATTTCTACGAATACCGCCATGAAACCGGCCTTGGGCGCGGCTGCATGCCCTTCGGCGTCACCAGCCTGATCGAACGCTACCGCCCGTTACGCCTGTCCCTGGGCACATCCGCGCCGGGCGGTGCCGCATGAGACTGCCGCATCTGCGCCGCCGCCTTTTGTTGCAAGCGCCCGAACGTCTGCCCGACGGGGCAGGTGGCTATGCCGAGATATGGCAAACCATCGCCGAGCTTTGGGCCGAGGTCACACCCCTGCACGCCCGCGAAGTGGCCGCAGGCGGCACCGTCCTGTCGCAAACCGGCCAGCGGATCGTGGTCCGCGCCGCCCCCGAGGGGGCCACCACGCGCCCCCGCCCGGATCAGCGCCTGATCGAGGGGGCGCGCATCTTCACCATTCTGGCGGTCACCGAACGCGACCCCGCAGGCCGCTTTCTGACCTGCATCACCCGCGAGGAACTCGCCCCATGACCTATGCCGCCGCCGCCGCCCTGCAAGCGGCTGTCTTTGCCCATCTGACCGCCGATCCGGGCGTCACCGCCATCCTTGGCACCGCGATCCATGACGCGCTGCCCGCCGGACCCTTGCCGCCGCTCTACCTCAGCCTGGGACCCGAACTGGCGCGCGACCGCTCCGATGGCTCCGCGCGCGGGGCCGAGCATGAAATCACGCTCTCGGTCGTGGCCGATACTGCAGGCTTCCAGCTTGCCAAAACCGCCGCCGCCGCTGTCTGCGATGCGCTGGCCGATGCGGACCTTACACTGACGCGCGGTCGTCTGGTTGCGCTGCAATTCATCCGCGCCACCGCCAAACGCGACGGATCGGGGCAACGGCGGCGCATCGATCTGACGTTCCGCGCCCGTCTCGACGACATCTGAAACACATCTCAAACACGGAGGGGTCGCCATGGGTGCCCAGAACGGCAAGGATCTTTTGGTCAAGGTGGACCTGACCGGCGATGGTCAGTTCGAAACGCTGGCGGGCCTGCGCGCCACGCGGGTCAGCTTCAACGCCGAAAGCGTCGATGTGACCACATTGGAAAGTCAGGGCGGCTGGCGCGAGCTGCTGTCTGGCGCAGGCGTCAAATCCGCAGGCATCAGCGGCTCTGGCGTGTTCCGCGATGCCGCCAGCGACGAGCGCGCGCGCCAGATCTTCTTTGATGGCGAAACCCCGCTGTTCCAGATCGTGATCCCCGATTTCGGCGTGGTGGAAGGGGCGTTCCAGCTGACCAGCATCGAATACGCCGGCTCCCATAACGGCGAGGCAACCTATGACGTCGCCCTCGCCTCGGCCGGCGCGCTTGTGTTCACGGCGCTCTGATATGGTCAATCCCTGGACTGGTGAGGTGGCGCTGCACATCGACGGCCAGCGCCATGTCCTGAAACTGACTTTGGGTGCCTTGGCCGAGCTTGAGGCAGGCTTGGGCGATGACAGCCTCGTCGCCCTTGTCACCCGGTTCGAGGGGGGCAGCTATTCCAGCCGCGACGTGCTGGCCCTGATCGTCGCCGGTCTGCGCGGCGGCGGCTGGCAGGGCACGCCCGCCGACCTGATCGCCGCCGATATCGCAGGCGGCCCGGTGGCTGCGGCCCGCGCCGCAGCACAACTGCTGGTCCGCGCCTTCACCCTGCCGGATGCGGGGGGGACAACATGAGCCATCTCGACTGGCCCGGCCTGATGCGCGCCGGATTGCGCGGCCTGCGCCTCAGCCCGCAGCAGTTCTGGGCGCTGACCCCGGCTGAACTGGCCCTGATGCTGGGGCAGGGGACAGCACAGGCCTCCATGGGGCGCAGCGGCCTGACCCGTCTGATGCAGGCCTTCCCCGACCCTTTGAGAGGACAACAGCATGAGTGATTTCGACACCGCCGCCGCCCTGCAGGAACAGGTCAAATCGCTGGACACCAGCTTCGGCGCCGCCGCAGCGGTCGCGGGCGCCTTTGACGGCGAATTGCAACGCATGCGCCGCGCGCTGGCCGACACAGGCCGCGACATGGCCACGCTGGAACGCGGCTTCTCGGGCGGTCTGCGCCGCGCCTTCGATGGCGTCGCCTTTGACGGGATGAAACTGTCCGACGCGCTCAAAACCGTGGCGACCTCGATGGTCAACACCACCTATCAATCCGCCCTCCGCCCGGTCACCGACCATTTCGGCGGCCTGCTCTCCAAAGGCGTCGGCGCACTTGTGGGCGGCGTTCTGCCCTTCGCCAAGGGCGGCAGCTTCGCGCAAGGCCGCGTCATGCCCTTCGCCGCAGGCGGCATCGTCAGCAGCCCCACCACCTTTCCGATGCGCGGCGGCACAGGTCTCATGGGTGAGGCCGGCCCCGAGGCGATCATGCCGCTTGCCCGCGGTCCCGATGGCAAACTCGGCGTGCGCGGCAGCGGGGGCGGCGCTGTCAACGTGGTGATCAACATCCAGACCCCCGATGTGGCGGGGTTTGACCGCTCGCAATCCCAGATTGCCGCCCAGATGGGCCGCCTTCTGGGGCAGGGCCAGCGCAACCGCTAACAACAGGGGACCCAAGACATGAGCTTTCACGAGGTGCGGTTTCCCGCGAACCTGAGTTTCGGATCACTGGGTGGCCCGGAACGGCGCACCGATATCGTCACACTTGCGAATGGCTATGAGGAGCGCAACACCCCATGGGCCCATTCCCGCCGCCGCTATGACGCGGGCGTGGGCCTGCGCAGCCTTGACGATGTCGAACGCCTCATCGCGTTCTTCGAGGCGCGCCGCGCCCAGATGTTCGGCTTCCGCTGGAAGGATTGGGCCGATTTCCGCTCCTGCCTGCCCTCGCAACAGGTCGGCCCCACCGATCAGGTCATCGCCCGCGCCGATGGCACAACCCGTGCGTTCCACCTGATCAAGACCTACCGCTCGGGTGCCCAAAGCTATGCCCGCCCCATCGCCAAACCCGTTCAGGGCACCGTCGTCATGGCGGTCGAAGGCACGCGCATCCGGGAAGGCGTCGATTTCGAGGTGGATCTGACCACCGGTCTTGTGATGCTGACCGAAATACCCCCCGTCGGGCTGGAAGTCACCGCCGGTTTCGAATTCGACGTCCCCGTCCGCTTCGACACCGACCGCATCGCGACCAGCGTCGCCAGCTTCAAGGCAGGCGAAGTGCCCCGCGTCCCCGTGCTGGAGATCCGGCTATGACCGCGCTGACGGATCATCTGGCAGACCATCTGGCCACCGGCCTCACCACGCTCTGCCACGCCTGGGCGGTGACCCGCGCCGATGGCACGGTGTTCGGTTTCACCGATCACGACCTCGATCTGGCCTTCGACGGGATCACCTTCCGCGCAGGCAGCGGTCTTGCCGCCCGCGCGCTTCAGCAATCCACGGGCCTGTCGGTGGACAACACCGAGGCCTTGGGCATGCTGACCGACACCACCATATCGGACGCCGATATCGAGGCCGGCCGCTTCGACGGTGCCGATGTGCGCTGCTGGCGCGTCAACTGGGCCGACCCCGCGCAACGCCTGCTGATGTTCCGGGGCACGATTGGCGAATTGCGCCGCACAGGGGCCGCCTTCACCGCCGAACTGCGCGGCCTGACCGAGGCGCTCAATCGCCCGCTGGGGCGCATCTACCAGAAACCCTGCACCGCCGTGCTGGGCGACAGCGCCTGCCGCGTCGATCTGTCCAGCCCCGCCCACAGCCTGACGCTGCCCGTCATCACCGTGACCGAGGCCCGCACCCTGCGCCTGTCCGCGCCCGGCCCGCAAAGCCCCGGCTGGTTCCGCCGGGGCCGCCTTGTCGTGCTGGACGGCGCTGCCGCTGGCCTGTCCAGCGCGATCAAACGCGACAGCGTGACGGGCGGCTGGCGCGAGGTAGACCTGTGGGAACCCCTGCGCGCAGCCCTTCAACCGGGTGACCGCGTCACCCTTACTTCAGGCTGCGACAAACGCTTTGCCACCTGCCGGGACAAATTCGCCAATCTGGTCAACTTCCAGGGCTTCCCCGACCTGCCGCCCGATGGCTGGATGCTGCGCGACCCCGCCACATCCGGCAGCTTGCAAGGCGGCAGCAGACGATGACCGCACCATCCCCCATCATCATCGCCGCGCGGTCGTGGATCGGCACGCCCTACCGCCACCAAGCCTCGCTTCAAGGCGTGGGCTGCGATTGCCTTGGCCTGATCCGGGGCATCTGGCGCGATTGTCTCGGACCGGAACCCGAAGCCGTGCCGCCCTACAGCGCCGACTGGTCCGAACCGCAGGGGCAGGAATGGCTCTGGCACGCCCTTATGCGCCATTTCCACCCCCCGGCCACAGACCCGCAACCCGGCGAGGTCGCGCTTCTCAGGATGCGCGACGGCGCTGTCGCCAAACACCTTGGCATCCTGTCCGCAACTGCGGCGGGGCCAACTCTCATCCATGCCTATTGCGGTCACGGCGTGGTCGAAAGCGCGCTGGGACAGGCTTGGCAACGGCGCATCGCGGCACGGTTCGCATTTCCTGAAAGGGTCCGGTAATGGCAACGCTACTTCTGTCCGCCGCAGGCGCGGCCATCGGCGGCTCGATCGGCGGCACCGCCCTTGGCCTGTCCATGGTCGCCGTGGGCCGACTTGTGGGCGCCACCCTGGGCCGCGCCATCGATCAACGTCTGCTGGGTTCCGGCGCGCAAGCCGTGGAAACCGGACGCGTCGACCGTTTCCGCCTGACCGGTTCGGGCGAGGGCGAGGCGATTGCCTAGATCTATGGCCGCATGCGCATCGGCGGCCATGTCATCTGGGCCTCCGATTTCAACGAAAACGTCACCACCACCCGCACGGGCGGCGGCAAGGGCAAACCGCGCGTCACGCAAACCAGCTACAGCTACTCCATCAGCATCGCCATCGCGCTGTGCGAAGGCACCATTGCAGGCGTGCCCCGCGTCTGGGCCGATGGCACCGAGGTGCCGATCCGCGATCTGAACATGCGCGTCTATCCCGGCACTGCCCACCAAACCCCCGATCCACGGATCGAAGCGGTCGAGGGGGCAGGCCAAACCCCCGCCTATCGCGGCACCGCCTATGTGGTGTTCGAGGATCTGGCGCTTGACCGTTTCGGCAACCGCGTCCCGCAATTCGAATTCGAGGTGCTGCGCCCCGATCCGCGTGGCGCAGACCATAGCGATCCCGATCCCGCCCATCTGGTCCGCGCCGTGGCGATGATGCCCGGCAGCGGCGAATATGCGCTGGCCGATACCCCGGTCAGCTATCGCTACGGCCCCGGTCAGGGACGCAGCGCCAATATCAACTCCCCCTCCGGCCAGCCCGATATCATCACCTCCATCGACCGCCTACGGGTTGAGGCACCGGGATGTCAGGCCGCCTCCCTGATCGTCAGCTGGTTCGGCGACGATCTGCGCTGTGACGCCTGCACCATCCGCCCCAAGGTGGAACAGGCGCAATTCGACGGCGCGGAAATGCCGTGGTCCGTGAACGGCCAGACCCGCGCACAGGCCGCGATCATCGCGCAACTGAATGGCCGCCCCGTCTATGGCGGCACGCCCACCGATCATTCCGTCATCGGCGCGATCCGCCGCCTTCAGGCGACAGGGCAGGCGGTGATGGTCTATCCTTTCATCCTGATGGATCAGTTGTCCGGCAACACCCGCCCCGATCCCTATTCGGATGCCACCAGCCAACCGGCCTTGCCATGGCGCGGCCGCATCACCGCATCCCGCGCACCGGGGCGGGACGGCTCGCCCGATGGCACCGCCGCGATGGACGCCGAAATCGCCGCCTTCTTCGGCACCGCCTCTGCCGCGCATTTCACCGTTACACCGGGGCATGTCGGCTATAGCGGCCCCGATGAATGGCGCTATAACCGCTTCATCCTGCATCACGCGGCCCTCTGCGCCGCCGCCGGCGGCGTGGACAGCTTCTGCATCGGCTCGGAAATGCGCGGGCTGACCCAACTGCGCGGCGCAGGCAACAGCTTTCCCGCCGTCACCGCCCTGCGCGCGCTGGCCGCCCAGGTCCGTGCCATCCTTGGTCCATCCGTCAAGATCGGCTATGCCGCCGACTGGTCCGAATATTTCGGCTACCAGCCCGGCAATGGCGACCGCTTCTTCCACCTTGACCCGCTCTGGGCCGATCCGAATATCAACTTCGTCGGCATCGACAATTACATGCCCCTGTCCGATTGGCGCGATGGGCGCGACCATGCCGACGCCGCCGCCCGCAGCATCTATAACCCCACCTACCTGCGCGCCAATATCGAAGGGGGTGAAGGCTTTGACTGGTTCTATCACTCCCCTGAGGCCCGCGCCGCCCAGATACGCACCCCCATCACGGATGACGCGCATCAGGAACCTTGGATCTGGCGCTACAAGGATATCCGCAACTGGTGGTCCAACAGCCATCACGAGCGTGTGGACGGCCAGCGCAGCCCCACACCCACCGCGTGGGTGCCGGAGTCGAAACCGATCTGGTTCACGGAACTCGGCTGTCCCGCGGTGGACCGTGGCACCAACCAGCCCAATGTGTTCCTTGATCCCAAATCCTCCGAATCCTTCGCGCCCTATCACTCCAACGGCCAGCAGGACGAAGTGATCCAGATGCAATACCTGCGCGCCATGCTCGGCCATTGGCGCGCCTCTGAAAACAACCCCACCTCGCCAATCTACGGCGGCACGATGCTTGATATGTCGCGCGCCTTCGTCTGGGCATGGGACGCGCGCCCCTATCCGTTCTTTCCCGCCAATGCCACGCTCTGGGCCGATGCCGCCAATTACGCGCGCGGCCACTGGGTGACAGGGCGGCTCGCCTCGCGGTCGCTCGGCTCGGTTGTCGACGAAATCTGCGCCCGCGCGGGGGTGATCGACGCTGACACCAGCCAACTCTATGGCCTTGTGCGCGGCTACACCGTGTCACAGGTGACGGATGCCCGCGCTGCCCTGCAACCCCTGATGCTGGCCTATGGCTTTGACGCCGTGGACCGCGATGGCCGCCTGCGCTTTGTCATGCGCCGCGATTCGGTGGCGCAACCTGTCGACCCCGATACACTGGCCGACCTGCCCGACAGCCCGCCCCATCCGCAACACAGCCGCGCATCGCAGGCCGAGATGACAGGCCGCGTCCGCCTGCGCTTTCTGCGTGCAGATCCCGACTACACCCCTGTGGCCGAGGAAGCGATCCTCCCCGATGCCGCCACCCATGCGGTCGCCGCCTCTGAAATCCCGCTTCTGCTGACCCGGGCCGAGGGGCGCCACATCGCCGAACGCTGGCTCTCCGAGGCGCGCCTGGCCCGCGACAGCCTGCGTCTGGCCCTGCCACCCTCGCACCTGCACCTTGGGGCAGGGGACGTGCTGACCCTGCAAGGCGATGCGACACAGGCGCAATACCGCATCGACCGCGTCGAACTGGGCACCGCCCGGCTGATCGAGGCGCAGCGAGTGGACCCATCGGTCCACCACCCCGCCGCACTCGAGGATGAACCCACCCCCAGCCCGACCTTCATCGCCCCGATGCCGGTCTTTGCCCTGTTTCTTGACCTGCCCCTGATGACCGGGGACGAGGTCCCCCACGCCCCGCATCTGGCCGTGACCGCCGATCCCTGGCCCGGTGCCGCCCTCTATGCCTCCCCCACCGGGCAGGGCTTCACCCTCAACCGCGTGATCCCGCGCCGCGCGATCATCGGCGTGACCCAATCCCCGCTTGGCCTGGGCCAGCCCGGTCTGCTGGACCGCACCAACCGCCTGAGCGTGCGCCTGACCTCGGGCGCGCTCTCCTCCATCGACCTGCCCACGCTGCTGGCAGGTGGCAACCTTGTCGCCATCGGCGATGGCACGCCCGACCGCTGGGAATTGCTGCAATTCGCAACCGCCACCCTGACCGCCCCCGACACCTATGACCTGTCGCTGCTGCTGCGCGGCCAGCTTGGAACCGATGCAGCCATGCCCGACACATGGCCCGCTGGCAGCTATCTGGTCCTGCTTGACGGCACGCCCGAACAGATCGACCTGCCCACCGCCGCCCGCGGCCTGACCCGGCATTACCGCATCGGCCCGGCGCAACAAGCCTTCGACGATCCGTCCTTCACCGCCATCGAACAGGCGTTCAACGGCATGGGCCTCACACCCCTCGCCCCCGTCCACCTGCGCGCCACACCCGACGCAGGCGGCAACCTGCATGTCACATGGATCCGCCGCAGCCGCATCGGCGCCGACACCTAGGACGGCCCCGACATTCCCTTGGGCGAGGAGACCGAATCCTATCTGATCCGCATCCTCCAGGGCACGACCCTGCACCGCGAGGAGACAAGCCACTCCCCCCGATGGACCTATACCGCCGCCATGCGCCAAACCGACAACATCACAGGCGATTACCGGATCGAAATCGCGCAACTCTCCGCTCGTATCGGCCCCGGCCACCGCACCGCCCTGAGCATCAGCCCCTGATGCGCCCCGTCATGCACGGCGATCTGACAGCACTGGCGCGGCACCTTTTGACCCTTGCCGCGCCAGACCGCCCCACAGCCTGCGCCCAACTGATGGCTGAGGCCGACGCCGCCGACCGCTACCGCAAACGCCTGCGCCGCGCCCATCCGCATTGGGGCAACGGCACCCTGATGGCCCGCGCACTGGCCCTGCCACACCTGCCCGAACCTCGCCTGCAAAACCCCGACTACGCCCGCTGCCTGATCCTCGCCCTTACCACCCTGACCCAGCGCGCCACGCGAAATCCGCGCCCTCTCACAGCTTTGCGTTTGGCCTCCCCCCCCGACATGGTTTATCATTCCACCAAAGAGGATACCGCCATGCCGAAAACCCAAACCAAACTCGCGCAGATCGACCCGGTCTGGAACCGCATCCTGACCGAAGCGCATGAGGCCGTGAAAAACGAACCCATGCTGGGCGGTCTGATCCATTCCAGCGTGCTGCACCACGGCACCATCGAATGCGCGCTGGCCTATCGCACCGCGCTGAAACTGGCCTCGGGCGAGATGTCCGAACAGTTGATCCGCGAAATCTGCGACACCGCCTACAATGCCGACCCCGCACTGGCACTGGCCGCGCGCGCCGATATCATGGCCGTCTATGACCGCGACCCCGCCTGCCACCGGTTCCTGCAACCCTTGTTGTTCTTCAAGGGCTTCCAGGCCGTGCAAGCCTACCGCGTCGCCCATTGGCTCTGGAAGACCGGGCGGCAGGATCTGGCCTATTTCTTCCAGATGCGCGTGTCTGAAACCTTCGGCGTCGACATCCACCCCGCCGCCCGGATCGGCAAGGGCATCATGATCGACCACGCCCATTCCATCGTGATCGGGGAAACGGCGGTCGTGGGCGACAATGTATCGATGCTGCATTCCGTCACCTTGGGCGGCACCGGCAAGGAAGAGGAAGACCGCCACCCAAAAATTGGCGAGGGCGTGCTGATCGGGGCAGGGGCCAAGGTGCTGGGCAATATCCATATCGGCCATTGCTCGCGCATCGCGGCAGGCTCTGTCGTGCTGCATGACGTGCCGCCGAAAACCACCGTTGCAGGCGTGCCCGCCAAAGTGGTGGGCGAGGCAGGCTGCGCCACGCCATCCATCACCATGGATCAGCTTCTGCGCGACAGCCTGATGTAAGAACGCCCTGCAAGGGACTGTTTAGAAAGAAAAAGGCCGGACCATCATCAGATGATCCGGCTTTTTTCATGAATTTCTCAAGTTCAGGCCAGCATCGCCATCGGGTTCTCAAGATTGTCCTTGATCGCCTGCAACAACTCCGCCCCCAGCGCCCCGTCGATCACCCGGTGATCCACCGACAGCGTGACCGACATCACGGTCGCCACGGCCAGCGCGCCATCCTTGCCGACAACGGGTTTCTTGACCCCCGCACCGACCGCAAGAATGGCCCCATGCGGCGGGTTGATCACGGCATCGAAATTGTCGATCCCGAACATCCCCAGATTCGAGATCGCGAAACTGCCGCCCTGATATTCATGCGGGGCCAGCTTCTTGGACTTGGCCCGCGCCGCCAGATCCTTCATCTCGGCACTC
>NCJR01000166.1 GCA_002282555.1 Rhodobacterales bacterium 34-62-10 | reverse complement strand
ATGGGCAAGGCAAAGTTTGAACGTAACAAACCGCACGTTAACATCGGCACGATTGGTCACGTTGACCACGGCAAGACGACGCTGACGGCGGCGATCACGAAGTATTTCGGCGAATTCCGCGCCTATGACCAGATCGACGGCGCGCCGGAAGAGAAGGCCCGTGGGATCACGATCTCGACCGCGCATGTGGAATACGAGACCGAGAGCCGCCACTATGCTCACGTCGACTGCCCCGGCCACGCTGACTATGTGAAGAACATGATCACCGGTGCGGCGCAGATGGACGGCGCGATTCTGGTGGTGAACGCGGCTGACGGCCCGATGCCGCAGACCCGCGAGCACATCCTGCTGGGTCGCCAGGTGGGTATCCCCTACATGGTCGTCTACATGAACAAGGTCGACCAGGTCGATGACGAGGAGCTGCTGGAGCTGGTGGAGATGGAGATCCGCGAGCTGCTGACCTCCTATGAATACCCGGGCGACGATATTCCGATCATCCGCGGTTCGGCTCTGCACGCGATGAACGGCACGCAGCCGGAAATCGGCGAGAACTCGATCCGCGCGCTGATGGAAGCGGTTGACAGCTATATCCCGACGCCTGCGCGCGCCGTGGACAAGCCGTTCCTGATGCCGATCGAAGACGTGTTCTCGATCTCGGGCCGTGGCACCGTGGTGACCGGTCGTATCGAGCGCGGCGTGATCAATGTCGGCGACAGCATCGAGATCGTGGGGATCAAGGACACCAAGACCTCGACCTGCACCGGTGTGGAAATGTTCCGCAAGCTGCTGGATCGTGGGGAGGCTGGCGACAACGTCGGCGTTCTGCTGCGCGGTATCGACCGTGAGGGCGTTGAGCGTGGTCAGGTTCTGTGCAAGCCGAAGTCCGTGAACCCGCACACGCAGTTCGAGGCGGAAGCCTATATCCTGACCAAGGAAGAGGGTGGCCGTCACACGCCGTTCTTTGCGAACTACCGTCCGCAGTTCTACTTCCGCACGACCGACGTGACCGGGACCGTGACGCTGCCCGAGGGCACCGAGATGGTGATGCCGGGCGACAACCTGAAGTTCACCGTCGAACTGATCGCGCCCATCGCGATGGAAGACGGCCTGCGCTTCGCCATCCGTGAAGGCGGTCGCACCGTCGGCGCGGGTGTCGTGTCCAAAATTCTGAAGTAAAGACCACTTCGGGTTCGAAGAGGGCCACCGGATGAGCCGGTGGTCCTCCTATCAACTCTAACGCCGCGAAAGGCTAAACTATGCAAAGCCAAAATATTCGCATCCGGCTGAAGGCATTTGATTACCGCGTACTGGATGCCAGCACGCAGGAAATCGTCAACACCGCAAAGCGCACTGGCGCGACTGTGCGTGGCCCGATCCCGCTGCCGAACAAGATCGAGAAGTTCACGGTTCTCCGTGGGCCGCATATCGACAAGAAATCCCGCGATCAGTTCGAGATCCGCACGCACAAGCGTCTGCTCGACATCGTTGATCCGACCCCCCAGACCGTGGACGCGCTGATGAAGCTTGACCTCGCCGCTGGTGTGGATGTCGAGATCAAGTTGCAGTCGTAAGAAGGAGGGTATCCAGGATGCGCTCTGGTGTAATCGCAAAGAAAGTCGGCATGACCCGGCTGTTCATGGAAGACGGAAAGCAGATCCCTGTGACCGTCCTCCAGCTTGAGAACCTGCAGGTCGTGGCACAGCGCACGCCCGAGCGGGACGGCTATACCGCCGTTCAGCTGGGCGCGGGCAATGCCAAGGCGAAGCGGACGTCCAAGGCCATGCGTGGTCATTTCGCGGTGGCCAACGTGGCCCCCAAGCGGAAGATCGCGGAATTCCGCGTCAGCCCCGACAACATGATCGGTGTGGGCGAGGAAATCTCGGCCGAGCATTATGTGGCAGGGCAGAAGGTCGACGTGGCTGGCACATCCATCGGTAAAGGTTTTGCCGGTGCGATGAAGCGGCACAACTTCGGCGGTCTGCGGGCCTCGCACGGTGTGTCGATCAGCCACCGTTCGCATGGTTCGACCGGCCAGTGCCAGGACCCCGGCAAGGTGTTCAAGGGCAAGAAAATGGCTGGCCATATGGGTGCCGTGCGTGTGACCACGCAGAACCTTGAAGTCGTGAAAACCGATGCCGACCGTGGTCTGATCATGGTCAAGGGTGCGGTTCCCGGCTCCAAAGGTGGCTGGGTTACGATCAAGGACGCCGTCAAGAAGAAGCTGCCCGAGAACGTTCCGTTCCCGGCCGCTCTGAAATCGGCCATGGCCGCCGCAGCTGTTGAAGCTCCGGCAGCAGAAGCGCCCGCCGAAGGGGGTGAAGCATGAAACTGGATGTGATCAATCTGGACGGCTCGAGCGCCGGTTCCGTGGATCTGGACGAGGCGCTGTTCGGTCTTGAGCCGCGCGCCGACATCCTGCACCGTGTGGTCCGTTGGCAGCGTAACAACGCGCAGGCAGGCACCCACAAGGTGAAGACCCGTTCGGAAACCTCCTACTCGACCAAGAAGATCTATCGCCAGAAGGGCACCGGCGGCGCACGTCACGGTGACAAGAACGCGCCTATCTTCCGTCACGGTGGTGTGTACAAGGGTCCGACCCCGCGTAGCCACGGCCATGAGCTGACCAAGAAGTTCCGCAAACTGGGTCTCAAGCATGCCCTGTCCGCGAAGCTGAAGGCTGGCGAACTGGTCGTCATTTCTGCCGCTGAAGCTGAGGGCAAGACCTCGGCTCTGGCCAAGCAGGTGGCAAAGCTGGGCTGGAAGCGCGCGCTGATCATTGATGGTGCAACCGTCAATGACATGTTCGCAAAGGCCGCCCGCAACATCGAAGGTCTGGATATCCTGCCGTCGATGGGCGCAAACGTCTATGACATCCTCAAGCGTGACACTCTGGTGATCACGAAGGCGGGCGTCGAAGCACTGGAGGCTCGACTGAAATGAGCGCGAAGGCTGAACATTACGACGTGATCCGCAAGCCGATCATCACCGAAAAGGCCACTATGGTCTCTGAGAACGGTGCAGTCGTGTTTGAAGTGGCGATGGATTCCAACAAGCCCGAGATCAAGCAGGCCGTAGAGGCGCTGTTTGGTGTGAAGGTCAAAGCCGTTAACACCACGATCACCAAAGGCAAGACCAAACGCTTCCGCGGCCAGCCCGGCAAGCGTCGGGACGTCAAGAAAGCCTATGTCACCCTCGAAGAGGGAAACACTATCGACGTGACCACAGGTCTCTGATAGTAGGGCGCGAATCTTCCATGGCCCCGCTTTTGTCGGGGCCATGGATTTTTGAGACGGGGACCTTCGGGGCCCTACACACTGGGCACCTTCGGGGGCCTTCAACATCGCGGGGCTTTGCCCTGCTACGCACAACGGAAGACAGAAAGCATGGCACTCAAGTCGTATAAGCCGACGACGCCGGGCCAGCGTGGGCTGGTTCTGATCGACCGTTCGGAGCTGTGGAAAGGACGTCCGGTCAAAGCCCTCACCGAGGGTTTGACCAAGAGCGGCGGCCGGAACAACACCGGACGGATCACGATGCGCCGCACAGGCGGCGGGGCGAAACGCCTCTATCGGATCGTCGATTTCAAACGCAACAAATTCGACGTGGCGGCCACCGTCGAGCGGATCGAATATGACCCGAACCGGACCGCCTTCATCGCACTGGTGAAATACGCAGATGGCGAGCAGGCTTATATCCTCGCGCCGCAGCGTCTGGCCGTCGGCGACTCTGTCGTCGCAGGCACGAAGGTCGACATCAAGCCGGGCAACGCGATGCCGTTCTCGGGTATGCCGATCGGTACGATCGTCCACAACATCGAGATGAAGCCCGGCAAGGGTGGTCAGATCGCGCGCGCGGCGGGCACCTATGCCCAGTTCGTGGGTCGCGATGGCGGTTACGCCCAGATCCGTCTGTCTTCGGGTGAACTGCGTCTCGTGCGTCAGGAATGCATGGCCACCGTCGGTGCCGTGTCCAACCCCGACAACAGCAACCAGAATTACGGCAAGGCAGGCCGCATGCGTCACAAGGGCATCCGCCCGAGTGTTCGCGGTGTGGTCATGAACCCGATCGACCACCCGCATGGTGGTGGTGAAGGCCGGACTTCGGGTGGTCGTCATCCGGTGACCCCGTGGGGCAAGCCGACAAAGGGTGCGCGCACCCGGAACAAGAACAAAGCGTCCAGCAAGCTCATCCTGCGCTCGCGTCACGCCAAGAAGAAGGGGCGTTAATAGATGTCTCGCTCTGTATGGAAAGGTCCGTTCGTAGACGCTTACGTGCTGAAGAAAGCCGAAGCCGCCCGCGAATCCGGACGCAGTGAAGTTATCAAGATCTGGTCGCGTCGTTCGACGATCCTGCCGCAGTTTGTGGGCCTGACCTTTGGCGTCTACAACGGCAAGAAACATATCCCGGTCAACGTGACCGAGGACATGATCGGCCAGAAGTTTGGCGAATATTCCCCGACCCGGACCTATTACGGTCACGCGGCCGATAAAAAAGCGAAGCGGAAGTAAGTCATGGGCAAGGAAAAAAACCCCCGCCGCGTGGCAGATAACGAAGCAATGGCAAAACTGCGTATGCTTCGGACCAGCCCGCAGAAGCTGAACCTGGTGGCTGCGATGATCCGCGGCAAGAAGGTGGACAAGGCCCTGACGGACCTGACCTTCTCGAAGAAGCGGATCGCGATCGACGTGAAGAAATGCCTTCAGTCGGCCATCGCAAACGCCGAGAACAACCACAACCTGGACGTCGATGAACTGGTCGTCGCCGAGGCCTATGTGGGCAAGAACCTGACGCTCAAGCGCGGTCGTCCGCGCGCCCGCGGCCGGTTCGGCAAGATCGTCAAGCCGTTCTCGGAACTCACCATCAAGGTGCGTCAAGTTGAGGAGCAAGCCTAATGGGTCAGAAAGTCAATCCGATCGGCATGCGCCTTCAGGTCAACCGCACCTGGGACAGCCGCTGGTATGCCGACACCAAGGATTACGGTAATCTTCTTCTGGAAGACCTGAAGATCCGCAAGTTCATCAAGGAAGAGGCCAAGCAGGCCGGGATCGC
>NCJR01000165.1 GCA_002282555.1 Rhodobacterales bacterium 34-62-10 | reverse complement strand
GACAACCCCGACGGATTCAACTACGCCCACCGATCCGACTGGCCCCACCACGCCGACCGATATGACCGATCCCGTGACACAAGGCACCCTGGATCCTTTGCTGAGCGATGATGGAGTGCTGGGCGAGATTACCGGCAATGACGGCCTGCTGGGCGATGTGACTGGTTCGGATGGTCTTGTGGGCGATTTGCTTGGCCCGGATTCCCCTCTGGGTGAGATTGCAGAAGACCTGCTCGGCCAGCCGCTGGTCGGAAGTGGTGTTGAGCCCGATCAGAATGTCGGGCTGCTGGATGGGGTTGTTGCCGATGATGGCCTGCTGGGCGATCTGACGGGTGATGATGGTGTTCTGGGTGACATCACCGGCTCCGACGGTCTGCTGGGTGATCTCGTCAACAATGATGGTGTGCTTGGTGACATCACTGGTTCGGATGGTATCGTCGGCGACTTGCTCGGTGGCGTCGGTTTGATTGGCGAAGCATCCGGGGATGGCGCCAACAGCGGCGGTCTGTTGGACGGCTTGCTGGGCGGCGAGGGCGACGAAGGTCTGCTCGGCGGCCTGACCGGTGAAGATGGTCTGCTGGGTGGCCTGCTCGGTGGCGAAGGCGACGATGGCCTGCTTGGCGGCCTGCTGGGTGGTGAGCCTGGCGAAGCTGTGCTGGATCCTGTTCTGGCCGATGATGGCATCCTGGGCGACCTGACCGGCAATGACGGTGTTCTGGGCGATGTCACCGGATCTGACGGCTTGCTGGGCGATCTGGTGGACAATGATGGCCTGCTGGGTGATGTGACCGGCTCCGACGGTCTGGTGGGCGAGCTCTTCGACGGCTCTGGCCTGCTGGGTGAGACCGGCGATACCGGCGGCACGGATGACGGCCTGCTGGATGGCCTGCTGGGCGGCCTGACTGGTGACGACGGCCTGCTCGGTGGCTTGCTTGGCGGTGGTGACTCTGGTGATGGCCTGCTGGGTGGCTTGACCGGTGAAGACGGCCTTCTCGGCGGTCTGCTGGGCTAACTGGCCCTCAACAGGGTTGACGCAGAAAAGAATGCCGCCGCATCTGCGGCGGCATTTTCTATCGTGCACCAGAAGACATGCTCAAGCAGGGGCAGATGTTTACGGTATGCGCTGAACATGATCCGAAGGCATTGAATTCGCTTGTGAACCTTTGCCGTCAACTCTGTTACAGTCATCAATCCCGTGTAGAATGGCCGAGCAGTGCTGTGATGAGAGGGTGTTGCTGTGAGATTGCCGCGCGTTTTGTTCATCAGTGCAGTCCATCCGTGGCAATACACCGGGCTTGCAGAATATCTGCATCGCGCCAAATTGGCCGAAGTCTGGCAAATGACCACACCAGGTCATCACCAGACCTACGCCCATAAGACGATCAACCTGCTGCCCTTCAAACCCACAGGTCCGATTGTCGGAACACCACCAAATGTCCTGCGCTGGAAGCTCGAGCGCAACACGCATATTGCGAAAGGCATCGTGGATGCGGTGCAGCAGCTTCCTGAGACGATCAAGCCGGATCTGATTGTGGCTCATGCCATGTGGGGTGCCCCACACATGCTGTATGACACAACAGATATTCCCGTCGTCAGCTACGTCGAGTTTCCAAGCTATAGAGCTCACGGCTATGACGCTGCGTTTCCGCCAGATCCAAGTCAGCGACTTGCTGACCCGAACATGGAGATGCTGACCTACCATCAGATCTTGCGCAGTGCGCTCACGATAGTGCCGAGCTATCATGCCAAATCGATGATCCCCGCTCCATTGCGCGACAAGATCGAAGTACAGTTCGAGGGCTTTGCACCGTCTGAGCCATTGAAGCCCGCAGGGGGAACGTCGCAGCTTACCGTTGGCTTTGCGGCGCGGGACCTGTCAAATCCCAAGGGCATTGACAGGTTCATCCGCACTGTTGCCTTCATGGTTGAGCAAAAGCAGGCAGATAATCTGCGCTTTGTCGCCATGGGTGATCCGAACGCATCCTCATATGGCTACGAGGCCCAGCATGTGCAAAGGCAGCATGATGACAAGGCGATGACCTATGTTGAACATATGCTGCGTCAGTTTCCTGCGGCGCGCTGCATCGCGTTCGTACAGAAGCTTCCCTATGAAGCCTATGTCCAGAAGTTGAACGAGATTGATATTTTCGCCTACCCGCTACGCTATGGCGTTGCCAATTGGGGCTTCATGGAGATCCTGACGCGGGGAGGGTGCATTATAGGATCGCATGACGGGTTTCTGCCCGAGATACTGATTGACCGTTTCAACGGCCGCCTGGCGGCGGACAGCCCTGCCGCCTGGAGCGAGGTGATACTTGAATTGGCCAATGACCCGGCACAGCGTAAATCGCTCGCTCACGCGGCGCGCCAGACTGGCTTTGCGTACCGCCTGGATGTTGTTGCGCGTCGCTACTTGACGCTTTTCCGGCAAGCCATTGAGCGCGGCAATACATATTGAAGACTGGTCTGCAGTCGCCGTCAGCCGCGCAGTTGCATCGTGCTCCCGCGACAAGCGCCAAACTGGTACCGATGAGATATCGGTTTGGCGGCACAGGTGAGTTTCGCTTGAAATACTCTTACCGGTTCCGGCCAATATGGGCTATGATGACAGTGGATATCGTCCCTCGCAGAGTTGTCCCATAGCCCCCACTGACCACAGCGTCTGCAGGGGAGGATATCCACCTGCTTCCCGGGGGTGGCCATCGTATAGGTCAGCCGCGATGGGCGATATCACCCAATCTGCAGCTTTTGGGTTCTTCCTCAAACTGCGGTCCACTCGGGTTGCCGCGTGACCCATGGGACGAGCCGCCCCCCGGGATCAGCTTGATGTCGTCCGATCTGCGTTTCAGCATCTGTGCCACGCCGGGCTTCGAGACGCTGCTCATGCCCATCGTCAGGTCCAGTTCGCACATCTGGCCGCATGGAACAGCACAGATCCATGCCGCAGGGGGCACGCGCCTCAGTACCGGCTGCGCGGCCCTGTACGCTTCGAGGGGGAAGTGAGGCGGCCTGTTTCGGCCTCCTTTGGTTCAGCGCGCGCGTTGTATCATGACGCCCGTCCACTTGCCTTCATGTCATCTGGCGCCGCACAGGTCGCCTACACCGGCCTCTATGATCCTCTGAGGACGACATCGGCGACATCGGCGAAGCTCACCTGATCGCCCGCGGCCAAAGGTGTGGAGAGAGGGATGTTGATCCTAGCCATCGGAATGTTCCACGCGAATGCGGGGGCCAGGTTGAGGCGCGATCTCGGTCAGAAGGTGCAGTGATCACCCATGATGACATCGCAGACAGTATAAATGATTGCATCACTTCTGCGGACGGCGCGCCAGGGACAATCATCCACCAAGAGAGTCCTTTGGCCACATCAAGAACCTGTCGATATGTGTTTGGTCCCATAGATATCGCTACGATTGCAGATCAACCAATAGCCAAGCCTGCAAATACCTCATACATCCTCGCGCAATGCCAAATCCCGATTGGCAATTGGACTGCTGACGGGATGACTTTGCAGCGCTACTGCTGGATCTTCATCTCCAGCATACCTTGTTTTGGCCTTCGCCGCGCTACTTGCTATCGGGTGGTTTTTCAGTGACTGTTCCAATTGACAATGTTGCGAACGATGTCTCTTTGGTGACATGCCCATGTAGCAGAGGATGCCATGACCGAAACCATCACTTATAGCGCCGCGCATTGGGTCGATCTTTATGGCTTCACATCCGTCTTTGCAAAGAAACGCACGTTGATAAACGGGCCGGAGGGTCTGGCCTTTTCAGTCACAAAGATGTGCCATCAGCTATCGCACAGGACCCCGGTGCGTGTGGGGATTGCGACCGGCGACAAAGAGATGCAACGCTTTATTGTCGCGCAGCCTTTCGAACTTGCAGGCGTCACGGTTCCGCAAGGCGAGGGCTTGTCTGTTGTAAGAAAGTTCATTGTTGGAACGACGTCTGGCTGTCTGCGTCATGCATCTATTCTGGCCTTTGATGGTGCGGCACTTGGTATGATTTTGTCACCTGCCTGGAGCATCATGCAAGGACAGTTTCTTGCCGGAGATGTGGACATCTCGCCGAAAGACCTTCTCCTTGCGCCAGTTCCATCGGATGATGTAAAATATTGCGTGAACATATCTGAATTCATGTCCGCAGCCTGAAACCTTTATAGCATGTGAAAGTACGAGATCTTGGCTGAGGATATTGACCCTGTTGATGCCTATGTCGGCAAGAGAATCCGCCATCGCAGATGGAAGCTTGGCCTGACGCAGCAAGCTCTTGGGCAGGCGGTTGGTGTGAAATTCCAGCAGGTTCAGAAATATGAAACCGGCACCAACCGTGTAAGCGCATCCCGTCTGTGGTATATGGCAAAAGCGCTTGATGTTGATATTCATTACTTTTTTGATGGCTTTGAATAATTTACGGGCGTAGATTTGAAGCAGTCTCATCTGCACTAGCTGCTTGGGATTTTTTGACATGCGGGATAGTTTGCCAAGCCTGTTCTGCGATTTGGTTGAGTCGCGGTTTTAATGATAGATCACCGCGCAGCAGTAAGATAATCCATATGGATTAATTGTTTAGCATGTGCTCATGCGAATAATTGCTCATGATTTCGAAGAGAAGATATTTTAGGCATTGCATTTAATTTGTCATGAGCCTAGGGTCAGGATTCATAACCAGAACATGACGACGGCAGCCAAAGCGCATGCTGACAGGAAGACCTTCGGGCACCTGTCATAGCGTGTTGCGACCCGCCGCCAATCCTTGAGCCGGGCGAAGCTGTTCTCGATCTTGTGGCGCTTGCGGTATCGTGCTTCGTCATAGGAGATCGGCATCTTGCGGTTCTTTCGGGATGGGATGCACGGCTTGATCCCCTTTTTTTCAAGGGCTTCGCGATACCAGTCCGCATCATATCCACGGTCCGCCAGCATATGTTCGGCGGGAGGAAGGCCGTCCAGCAGTGCCCGCG
Source organism: Rhodobacterales bacterium 34-62-10 (assembly GCA_002282555.1). Taxonomy (GTDB): domain Bacteria; phylum Pseudomonadota; class Alphaproteobacteria; order Rhodobacterales; family Rhodobacteraceae; genus Seohaeicola. The sequence goes on along the minus strand of NCJR01000165.1, from coordinate 122 downwards.
CGCCGATGTAGTCGCTCCGCTGGCCGGCCGTCAGAAACATCCGCAGTGGGCGGCCAGCCGCGTCTGTTACCGCGTGCAGTTTCGAGTTCATCCCGCCCTTGGTGCGTCCGATCAGGCGGCCG
>NCJR01000528.1 GCA_002282555.1 Rhodobacterales bacterium 34-62-10 | reverse complement strand
TTCCGGCCATCGCTGCGCCATCTGGAACGCTGTGGTTGGCGGCGTGCCGGGCTCCTGGCACCGGCGCATCGCGGTGGACATTGCCCTGAAGGGCCATGATGGGCGCGCGCTGGTGAAGGCCGCAGAGCGCTGCGGTTTCACCGGCATCGGCATCGCCAAAACATTCATCCATCTCGACCGGCGGGAGACGCCCGCACGGTGGACTTATCCGGGGGCGGAGGATTTCTCATGAGCGACATTATCGGATTGGCCGCCAGCGCGGCGGGCGGCGGCGTGTTCGGCCTGATCGGCACGGTGATCGGCCGCGTGGCGGGGCTGATCGAGCGGCGGCAGGACAACACGCAGGAACGTGCGCGCTGGGTGCATGACGCCGCGATGCAGGAAGCACGCATGCGCGAGATGGCCGCGGCCACAGAGGCGCAGATCAAATTGGCGGATGCGGCGGGCGCCTGGCGCGGGCTCGCTGCCTCCATGGAGGCCGAGGCAAGTATTGGGGAAAGCTATAAATGGGTGAACGCCGTCCGCGCGCTAACCCGGCCTCTGTTGACGCTGCTGCTCTGGGTGATCACGGGGCTGGTGTATCTGGGCGCCAGCGCTGAAGTGCGCGTGGGGATTGTGGAGACGGCGACCTTTGCGGCGACGGCGGCCACGCTTTGGTGGTTTGGCGATCGGGGGCAGAAGGGACGGTGAGGGGGAGGGGTTTCTTCCGCGCTCTTCCTTCTGTCGTCACACTCGATGGCCAAAGGCCATCTGAGTGCCCATCTCGTGCACTTTTCGCTGTGGTGAAGCGGGGAGAGGGCAGGAGATAGGCTCTCAGACCGGCTGCGCCGGTCGAGAGTGACGAGGTTGGGAGGTGGGTGAATAAGCGGCGGGTTACGCCTTCGGCTAACCCGCCCTGCGGGCCGCTTCTTTCACCATATGCGCTTCTTCCGGCCTCAGTGTCAGCACGTCCACGCCGCGTTCCGTCACCGCCACTGTATGCTCGAACTGCGCTGAGAGTTTTCCGTCTTCGGTGCGCACGGTCCAGCCGTCGTCTTCTGTGTACGAACTTCGTTTGCCTTCG
>NCJR01000527.1 GCA_002282555.1 Rhodobacterales bacterium 34-62-10 | reverse complement strand
ATCTCGGTCAGGAAAGGGGCAATCAGAAGGGCGGGGTTGTCACTCCGCTCACGGAGAATGGCGCGTGCCGTCTGCCGCGTGCGGGAGAGGGGCGAGCAGAGGGCGGCTGAAAAGCGCGTTCCGGCAAAATGCGCCGCCAGCTTCTGAGCCTGCTCGCGCCCCGACACAGACAGTGGCAGGTCGGTGCGTGCGCCGACGCGCGTGACGGTATCGCCCTTGTCGAAGGTGTTTCCGTGACGGACAATGAACAGGCGCGCCATCGGTCAGGCGATGTCCGGTTCGCCCAGCTCGGCGACGAGCCGTTCGGCCAGTGCGATGTCCTCGGCGGTGTCGATGCCGGGGATGGCGATACGGCCGGGTTTTACCTCAACGGCCTGTACGCTGAACCCGTTCTCGATCAGGCGCAGCTGTTCCAGGCCTTCCAGCCGCTCATAATAGCTCTCAGGCAGGGCGCAGTAGCGGCGCAGCGTATCGAGACGGAAGCCGTAAAGGCCTACATGCTGGCAGACCGGCGAAAGCTCGCTCAGCTTACGGAGCTCTGGCTCCTTGCGGATCGCCGGCAGGATGTTCTTGGAAAACCAGATGGCGCGGCCTTTGGGATTGCGCACCAGCGTTGTACCGGAGAACGGTGTTTCCGACTTGTGGGCCCTGAGTTGATCGAGCGCGGCCCAGCTGAGCTGGATATAGGGGGTTGCCGCATCGGTGCCGGACTTCTCAAGCGCCTGAACCACAGCCACCACATGGGTAACGGGTGTGAAGGGGGCGTCACCCTGAAGATTGACCACAAAATCCGGACTCATGCCGAGGCCATCGACGGCGGCGAGGGCGCGGTCAGAGCCAGACGGCAGGGCCGGATCCGTCATCACGACACTGATGTTCTGGTCACGGCAGTATTCGAGGATGCGCGTGTCATCTGTGGCAACGACAAACTCGGTGCCTTTGCCGAGCTGGATCGCGGCGCGGCGGGCAAGGTCAGCCACGCGGCTCACCATTGTCTTGCCGGCAATCTTGGCGAGCGGTTTGCCCGGCAGGCGGGTGGAGCCATAGCGGGCGGGTACAACGAT
>NCJR01000526.1 GCA_002282555.1 Rhodobacterales bacterium 34-62-10 | reverse complement strand
GGCGCAGGAGCGCCCGGACTGAAGATGCCACCAGCCTCACTCAGGCTCCCCCACCAATCCGCAGGTTGGAAGGGGCTTGTGGTGGCGGGTTTTGGTCAACGAGATCTCGGCACGCTATTCGATCCTCGATCGTGAGTTCTATATCCCTGCGCCTGAGCATCTTGCAGCGCAGTCCGTGATCAACAACCAGGGTCGGGGCGCGACCTTGGAAGGCGAAGAAGCTTCCCGTGTTCTGGACATCCTGAAGGGCGATGCCAATCGCGCCTATGATCATTACGAGCAGATGATCAGCCGGGACGGACAGGCCGGGCTTGCCCGCGAGTTGGCGCGCATCAACCTGCCCGCCAACATCATGACCCAGTGGTATTGGAAGGTCGATCTGCACAACCTTTTCAATTTCCTGCGGCTTCGCGCGGATTCCCACGCGCAATATGAGATCCGGGTCTACGCGGATCAGATCTGCCAGATCGTGAAGGACTGGGTGCCGGCGGCCTATGCCGCCTTCGAGGATTACCGTCTGAATGCCGCATCCCTGTCCGGTCGCGGCGCCGAGATCCTCAAGCGTCGGCTGGCCGGTGAAACCGTCACCTTTGAGGACTCTGGCATGAGCAAGGGCGAATGGCGTGAGTTCACGAACGCCTGGGGAAGCTGAACTCGTCAAGACTTCGGCCCGGGAGCCTCTCGGGCCGAAGAAATTCGCTCCCCCTCCCCTTTGATCTTTTGGTTTGCGAATAATTTGGGTATCCTGATGTGGAATTTTTCGCAAATTTTCCGAGAGGCCATTTGATGTCCGAGTTTGTCGACCTTGCGCGTGGCGCTGCCAACGGTGTGATCCCCCTTTCAAACGAGCGCGGCGATTATGGATTGCTCGAAGATCTGGCGGATCGCATTGCGCAGCTGGAGCATGAGAACGCAGCTCTGGCCCACAACGCTTCTTTCGCCCAATCCCTGCGGGACATGGTTGCACAAGCCTTCGTGTCTGGCGCTGCCAGTTGCGTGTCTCAGGGCTATGAGGATTGGCTGAAGACCCCCTCCCCCGCCGATGAGGCCCATCCCAAGGAAAT
>NCJR01000525.1 GCA_002282555.1 Rhodobacterales bacterium 34-62-10 | reverse complement strand
TCCAGCAGGCGGGAGTGGAGATAGAACACGTCGCCGGGATAGGCTTCGCGGCCCGGCGGACGACGCAGCAGCAGCGACATCTGACGATAGGACACGGCCTGCTTGGACAGGTCATCATAGATGATCAGCGCATGGCGGCCATTGTCGCGGAAATGCTCGGCCATCGCAGTGGCCGAATAGGGCGCCAAGAACTGCATCGGCGCGGGGTCGGATGCGGTGGCGGCCACGACGATGGTGTATTCGATGGCGCCGGATTCTTCCAGCTTCTTGACCAGCTGCGCCACGGTCGAGCGCTTCTGCCCGATGGCGACATAGACGCAATAGAGTTTCTTGCTCTCGTCGTCGCCTGCGGCTTCGTTATAGGATTTCTGGTTCAGAATGGTGTCCAGCGCGATGGCGGTCTTGCCGGTCTGACGGTCACCGATGATCAGTTCGCGCTGGCCACGGCCAACGGGGATCATGGCGTCCACGGATTTCAGACCCGTGGCCATCGGTTCATGCACCGATTTGCGCGGGATGATGCCGGGGGCTTTCACGTCGGCGATGCCGCGCTTGGTGGTCGCGATCGGACCCTTGCCATCCAGCGGGTTGCCCAGACCGTCCACGACACGGCCCAGCAGTTCGTCGCCCACGGGCACGTCCACGATGGACTTGGTGCGCTTGACGGTGTCGCCTTCCTTGATCTCGCGGTCGGAGCCGAAGATCACGACGCCGACGTTGTCGGATTCAAGGTTCAGCGCCATCCCGCGGATACCGCCGGGGAATTCGACCATCTCGCCGGCCTGGACGTTGTCCAGACCATAGACGCGGGCGATACCGTCACCGACGGACAGCACGCGACCCACCTCGGCAACCTCGGCCTCCTGGCCGAAGTTCTTGATCTGGTCCTTCAGGATCGCAGAAATTTCCGCTGCTTGGATACCCATTTATCCGACCTCTTTCATTGAATTCTGGAGGGAGTTGAGGCGCGATGCGATCGAGGTATCGATCATCTTCGAGCCAACCTTGACGACAAGACCACCGATGAGGCTTTCATCGACGGCCGCTTTGATCTTGACAGTCTTGCCG
>NCJR01000524.1 GCA_002282555.1 Rhodobacterales bacterium 34-62-10 | reverse complement strand
GATTTCGACGCATTCGACGACTATGATGACGAGTTGTTCGAGGATGAGAGTGTCGGGGCTGCCCCTGAAGAGGAGTAACACAGTGAAGCGTTTCATCCTGCCGGCCATCCTGGCCGCCACATTGTCCGTAAGCGCCCTGCCCGCCTTTGCAGATGCGAAGACGGAAGCTTACGTCAAAAAGAACGCCAACGAAGTTCTGTCCACGCTCAACAACCCTGCTCTTTCCGCAAAGGAACGGACGGAGAAGTTCAGCGAATATATGGACCAGTTCGCCGACTTTGATGCCATCTCAAACTTCGTGATCGGCAAATACAGCCGCCGGTTCAGCAAGGACGAGCTGACGCGTTACCGCACGGCGTTCCGCAACTACGCCATGGCAGTTTACGAGAACGAGCTCGACGCCTATCGCGGCGAGGCCGTGACCGTGCGCAACTCGGTTGACCGCTCGCCAACCGATTCGATCGTCAACACGGTGATCAAGCGCCAGGATGGCCGGGATATGGACGTGCGCTGGCGCGTTCAGGGCAAGGAAGGCGACTATCAGGTCGTCGACGTGGCCCTAAACCTTGATGGTAACCTAATCTGGTTGGCCATCGAACAGCGCGCCCAGTTCATCGCTCTGCTCGACCAGAACAATGGTTCGGCCGATGTGCTGATCAACAAGATCAATTCGATGACCGCCGACATCAAAACGCGCAAGCGCAGCTGATCGGTCCAGCGCCTCACCAAAAGCAAACGCCCTGACCAGCGGTCAGGGCGTTTTTGTTGGAGCGCCCTGGAAGATCAGGGCGTTGCAGACGGCGCGGCCGGCATCGTAAAGCTGATAGGCGCGCCGGGGCCAAGGTCGAAGCCGAGATAGAACCAGCCAACCGTAAGAATGACGCCAGAGATCAGCAGCCAGACCGAGTAAGGCAGCATCAGCGCGGTCAGGCTGCCGAGGCCGAAATCCTTCTGCCAGCGCTGGGCGAAGATCAGGATCAGCGGGAAATAGACCATCAGCGGGGTGATGATGTTGGTGGCCCCATCGCCAACGCGGTAGGCCGCCGTTGCGCCTTCGGGAGAAACGCCCAGGAGCATCA
>NCJR01000523.1 GCA_002282555.1 Rhodobacterales bacterium 34-62-10 | reverse complement strand
CTGCCGGGGTTTTCCCACGTTCAGGTGACATCATGACCGAGCAATCCCCCAACGACGTTTTCCACGCCTCCTCCTTCATGCAGGGGCATAACGCCGAATACCTGGAACAGCTTTACGCGCGCTATGCCGCCGACCCCAACGCGGTCGATGAGGCGTGGCAGGCGTTCTTCCGGGCCATGGGCGACACCGACCATGATGTGAAACGCGAGGCCGCAGGCCCAAGCTGGGCGCGCGCCGACTGGCCGCCCGCCCCTGCGGATGAACTGACATCCGCCCTTGACGGGCAATGGCCCGCCCCCGTGGAAACCCGCGCGGCTGGGCAGAAGATCGCGGCCAAGGCAACCGAGGCCGGCGTCAAGGTCAGCGACGATCAGATCAAGCGCGCCGTTCTGGATTCCGTGCGCGCCCTGATGATCATCCGCGCCTACCGCATCCGGGGCCATCTGGCCGCCGATCTTGATCCGCTGGGCCTGCGCGAACCGACCCCGCACCCCGAGCTTGATCCCAAGTCCTACGGCTTCACCGAGGCCGACATGGACCGGCCGATCTTCATCGACAATGTGCTGGGCCTGCAAATCGCATCCATGCGGCAGATCCTCGACATCGTGAAGCGCACCTATTGCGGCACTTTCGCGCTGCAATACATGCACATCTCGGACCCCGAACAGTCGGCATGGCTGAAGGAACGGATCGAAGGCTTCGGCAAGGAAATCGGCCTGGGCAGCAAGCGCCTGACGGCCAAGTACGGCCACCCCGAGTTGAGCATGAGCGTCAAGGGGCAGGAGTTCCCGGCCTACGACTCGCGCGGCATCCAGGGCATGGGCCTGGCCTACGCCACCAGCAACCGCGGCGGCTGCCACCTGCGCGGCTACACCATCGCGTCCGAGATCCTGGGCATCCCCGTCAAGACCGAGCCTACGGCCACCGAGGGCAAGCCCGAGCTGGTCAAGGCCTTCCAGGACGCGACGGCGGCGTTTGACTCGGCCGGCGTGTGCATCTTCACCACCTTCGCCTGGAGCCTGCCCGACCTGGCACCGCAACTGCAGGCGGCGTGCGACGAAGGCTTCACGGTGCCGGAGCT
>NCJR01000164.1 GCA_002282555.1 Rhodobacterales bacterium 34-62-10 | reverse complement strand
CTCATCAACGGCTATATCGCCCCCTTCCAGCAGGCCCGCGTCTGGAAACATGAGGAGAGGCGGCGGCGGAAACTCTTGGTATCGCGGAAACAATTGGCGCAACTGTGGAACGCGACGCAGCGCAAGGGCATGACCCTCGTGCCGCTGGTGATGTATTTCAACGACCGTGGTCTGGTAAAGCTCAAGATCGGTGTCGCCAAAGGCAAGAAGAACCACGACAAGCGCGAGACCGAGGCCAAGCGCGACTGGGCGCGTCAGAAGCAACGCTTGTTGAAAGAAGGCTGATCCCTGCAAAAACAGGGGTTTCAGGCCGGTTTCCAAGGCCCTTTGACTTGCCAGCCCAACACCCCCGATGTAGGCAGGGCAGGACGCATCGACAGGGGGTTTCCCATGGCACTTGATGATCCCAGAACGCTGGTCTCAACCGATTGGCTGGCCGCGCATATGAAGGACCCGGATCTTCGGATTCTGGACGCCACCTATTTCATGCCCGGCGATCCGCGCGATGCCAAGGCCGCCTATGCCGCCGCCCATATCCCCGGCGCGCGCTATTTCGACATTGACGAGATCAGCGATCACCGTTCGGACCTGCCGCATATGGCCCCGCCGGTCGAGAAATTCATGTCCCGGATGCGCGCCATGGGCGTGGGCGACGGCCATCAGGTCGTGGTCTATGACACTGAGGGGCTGTTTTCCGCCGCCCGCGTCTGGTGGCTGTTCCGCCTGATGGGGCAGATGGATATCGCCGTGCTGGATGGTGGTTTCCCGAAATGGCTGGCCGAGGGGCGCGAGGTTGAGGATATGCCCCCCATGGTCCGCGACCGGCATATGACCGTCCGCCGCCAGAACCAGATGGTCAAAGACGTGACGCAGGTATCCGCCGCCTCCAAACTGGGCGATTATGAGATCGTGGACGCCCGCGCCGCCGAACGCTTCGCCGGAGAGGTCGATGAGCCCCGCCCCGGTCTGCGCAAGGGGCATATCCCCGGATCGAAAAGCCTGCCCTTCAAGACCCTGCTGAACCCCGATTGCACCATGCTGGAACCCGACGCCCTGCGCGCGGCCTTTGCTGCGGCGGGTGTGGACCTGTCCAAGCCTGTGATCACCACCTGCGGGTCCGGCGTGACCGCGGCCATCCTCAGCCTCGCGCTGGAACGGATCGGCAAGACTGACCATTCGCTGTATGACGGGTCATGGTGCGAATGGGGTGCATTCCCCACATTGCCCGTCGCAACCGGAAAGGCCTGAAAACGCATGTTTTCCCATCTGAAAGAACATCCCGCCGACAAGATCCTTGCGCTGATGCAGCTCTACAAGGACGATCCGCGCCCGACCAAGATCGACCTTGGCGTCGGTGTCTATAAAAACGCCGATGGCGTGACCCCGGTGATGCGCGCCGTCAAAGCGGCCGAGCGTAAGTTGGTCGAAGAGCAGACGACGAAATCCTATGTCGGTCTGGCGGGCGATCCCGCCTTTTCCGATGTGATGATCGATCTGGTGCTGGGCGGGGCCGTACCGCGCGACAGCATTGCTGCTGCGGCCACGCCAGGTGGCACGGGTGCCGTGCGTCAGGCGTTCGAGCTGATTCGCATGGCGAATCCTTCGGCCCGAGTGTTCGTGTCGAACCCGACATGGCCCAACCATGTGACCATCCTCAACTATCTGGGGATGCAGGTCGTCGAATATCGTTATTTCGATGCTGAAACACGCGGCGTGGATTTCCCCGCAATGATGGCGGATCTGGCCGATGTGCGCGCCGGTGACGTGGTCCTGTTGCATGGTTGCTGTCACAATCCGACGGGGGCCAACCTGAACCTGACCGAGTGGAAGGCCGTGGTTGATCTGCTGCTGAAAACCGGCGGCGTGCCGATGATCGACATCGCCTATCAGGGCTTTGGCGACGGTCTGACGCAGGATGCCGAAGCAACCCGTCTGGTCGCATCCTCGGTGCCTGAATGCCTGATCGCGGCCAGTTGCTCCAAGAACTTCGGGATCTACCGCGAACGCACCGGTCTTCTGATGGCAGTGGCGCAGGACAAGAGCCTACGCGGGCTGACCCAAGGTTCGCTCAACTTCCTGAACCGCCAGAACTTTTCCTTCCCGCCCGATCACGGCGCCCGCGTTGTGACAGAAATCCTGCAGGACGCCACCCTGCGCGCTGATTGGGCGACCGAGCTGGAGGAGGTCCGTCTCTCCATGCTCGATCTGCGCAAGCAACTGGCGGCGGAATTGCAGCGCGTCTCCGGCTCGGACCGTTTCGGTTTCATCGCGCAGCATCGCGGCATGTTCTCGCGCCTTGGCACCACGCCCGAAATGGTCGCCCGCCTGCGCGAGGAATATGCGATCTACATGGTCGGCGACAGCCGCCTGAACATCGCGGGATTGAACAAGACAACCGTCCCGATCCTGGCCAAGGCCATCGTGGATTGCGGCATCTGATCACTGACAGGGCGGGATCATTCCGCCCTTTTTATTCCGCCTCGACCGCGCGGGAACACCAGTAGGATATGATCGCATTGCGCGACATGCCCCGCCTGAGTGCGACCTTGTCGATCTGCGCCAGCAGATCGGCGTTGAACCGCAGCGCCACCGGCACCTTGACCGCACGCTGCGGCACCTCGGGCAGCTTTTCAGTCTTGTCCTCGGTCTTCTTGGATTTCTTTGCCATAGCCATTTCCCATCGCAATGATGGACCATGTATATCACAAATTTGGCGTTCAAGTATGAAAAAACCCCAGCCCAAAGGCCGGGGTTTCATCTTTGTCCCTATGAGGTCAGTTGATCAGACCGGCAAAGCGCATCGCGTCATCCATGCGCGCCTTGACCCCGTCGGTCAGGCCAATAAGGGGCAGACGCACTTCGTCGCTGCACAGGCCCAGACGGGACATACCGTATTTCGCACCTGCAACACCGGGCTCTGCAAAAATCGCCTCGTGCAGGGGCATCAGGCGATCCAGCAGGGTCAGCGCCGTCGCATAATCACCCTTCAGCGTGGCTGTCTGGAATTCCGCACACAGCTTCGGCGCGACATTGGCGGTCACGGAAATACACCCCACCCCGCCATGGGCGTTGAAGCCCAGAGCGGTGGCATCCTCACCCGACAACTGGACGAAATCCGCCCCGCAGGTCATCCGCTGCTTTGGCACACGGCTCAGGTCGCCAGTCGCATCCTTGACCCCCACGATCCGCGGCAACTTGGCCAACTCGCCCATTGTGGCAGGTGACATATCCACCACCGAACGGCCGGGGATGTTGTAAATGATGATCGGCAGGTTGCAGCAATCATGGATTGTCTGGAAATGTGCGATCAGACCGGCCTGCGTCGGCTTGTTGTAATAGGGCGTCACGACCAGCGCTGCATCCGCCCCCACCGCCTCGGCATGCTGAATCAGGCGAATACCCTCGGCGGTATTGTTCGACCCGGCACCCGCGATCACAGGAATGCGCCCTGCGGCGGCCTTGACCACCTCTTCGATCACGATCTCATGCTCGCGGTGGGTAAGCGTCGGGCTTTCGCCGGTCGTGCCCACAGGCACCAACCCATGCGAACCCTCGGCGATATGCCATTCGACCAGTTTCTTGAGCGTCTCGATATCCAGCGCGCCGTTCTTGAACGGCGTGATGAGGGCGGGAATGGACCCCTTGAACATGACACGCTCCTTTGCAATGCAAGGCGGCCGGGTGCCGCCGGTGGATGACCCAAATCGCCGGGCTGTCACCAACGTGAATTGAAGCTCGGGACTCGGGGATGTACTCTGGCGCTGTCTATCCTTTGTCCCTCTGGAAAATGCAAGAGATGTTGCGAAAAGCGATCCTTACGGCCACGCTTGCGGGCTTGTTCATGTCCACGCCGGTGCAGGCCCAGACCAATGGGCCACAGCCGCTTGCCTCGGCCATGGCGGCGGTCCGGTCCGGCAACTGGGATAATGCCGCGACACTGGCCCGCCGCGCCGGACCCGAGGCGGTAACGCTGGTGGAATGGCACCGGTTGCGCGCGGGGCAGGGCACGCCGGATCAGGTTCTGGATTTTCTGGAAAGCAACGCCGACTGGCCGGGTCTTGCCTTGTTGCGCCGCCGTTCGGAAGAAGCATTCATGACCGCCTCGGATGCCCAGGTCCTGCGGTTCTTCGCGGGACAGGTGCCGCAGACCGGGTCCGGCGTCCTGCGCTATGCTGCGGCTTTAAGAGCTAGCGGCCAGACCTCTGCCGCCGATTCACTCCTTGTCGAAGCTTGGCGCAGTACAGGTCTGGATCAGGCGACCCAACAGCAGTTTCTGGCAAACCATGCGGCGCTGTTGGCACCACATCATGCGGCACGGCTGGACATGGCACTTTGGCGCGGCTTGACTGCCGATGCACAGCGGATGCTGCCCTTGGTCAGTGCTGATCAGCGCGCACTGGCCAGTGCAAGGCTGGCCTTGCAGGCAGAGCAGGATGGGGTGAACGCCCTGATCGATGCGGTGCCAGCCGCGTTGAAATCCGATGCTGGTCTGGCGCATGACCGTTTCAACTGGCGCGTCCAGAAAGGTCTGACCGATGGCGCGATCGAATTGCTTCTGGAACGCTCGGCCTCGGCTGCGTCACTTGGTCAGCCGCAACGCTGGGCAGGTTGGCGCAGCTATCTGGCACGGGCGCAGATGCGCGCGGGCAAGGTTGATGTCGCCTATCGTCTTGCCGCATCCCATCAGTTGACGTCAGGGTCGGACTATGCCGATCTGGAATGGCTGGCGGGCTATATCGCACTGACCTACATGCGCGATACCGATCTGGCGCTGGATCACTTTCAGCGGTTACGGATGGCTGTATCCACACCCATTTCCCTTGGTCGTGCAGGATATTGGATCGGCCGCGCGCAAGAGGCGGCGGGCGACCCGGAAGGCGCTGCACAGGCCTATTCCGAAGGGGCGCAACACCAGACCAGTTTCTATGGGCTTTTGGCGGCAGAAAAGGCGGGCATCGCGCCTGATCCCTCACTCAGCGGTGCAACTGCGCCTCCGGATTGGCGCAACGCCGCCTTGACCCGCTCATCGGTGTTTCAGGCCGGTCAGCTTTTGCTGCGCGCGGGCGAATTGGGGCTGGCCGAGCAGTTCTTCACCCATCTGGCCGAAAGTCTGGACGCCACGGGTCTGGCCCAATTGGGAGAGATGGCCCTGGACCTGAATGAGCCGCATCTGGCCGTGATGATCGGC
>NCJR01000522.1 GCA_002282555.1 Rhodobacterales bacterium 34-62-10 | reverse complement strand
GCAAGAAATCGCGCCGGCCCGCGATGCGATCTTCCTCGGGCGCGGGATCAATTATCCGCTTGCACTGGAAGCCGCTCTTAAACTCAAGGAGATCAGCTATATCCATGCCGATGGCTATGCAGCAGGTGAGCTGAAACATGGTCCCATTGCCTTGATCGACCAGGACATGCCAGTGATCGTGTTCGACAATCTTGGACCCTTGCAGGAGAAAACGGTATCAAATGCGGCCGAAGTGGCAGCACGCGGAGCAAAGCTTTGGCATATTGGGTCAAAGGCCACGGATGGAATCATGACACCTGATTGCGCAGCATTGGCCACGCCCTTCGCCTATGCAGTTGTGGCCCAGCTCCTCGCTTATCACGTGGCCTTGGCCAAGGGCACAGATGTGGATCAGCCGCGCAACCTCGCAAAATCAGTGACCGTCGAGTGACATGTCTTGCACCAAATGGCATTCATGCTGGACTCCAACCCTCGCAGACCGCCATTCTTCAAGACGATCGCCCAATGGATTACAAATCGCGTGTTGAAACGGAAAAGAGCCTGATGACACTTCGCCGAAAGACATTTCTCATCGGAGCGCTGACTGTACTTCTGGCAGCCTGCACCGAGAGCCAGACAACATTTCCTGTGCGTGCGGAAGCACAAGCGGATCTACCGGCCAATGTCGTGGTCACGCGACTCGATGCCAATAACATTGCGAATTTTGCGCAGCCGCGCCAAATGCCGCCCTCAGCCCGGGTGCCCGGGGTTTCCCAATGGAACTATGCCGTGGGCGTCGGTGACATCCTGAGCATTGATGTGTTCAATCACCCTGAATTGACTCTACCCGCCGGCCCGAACCGAACACCCGCTGAGACAGGTTTCCGGATTCAGGCCAATGGCAGTTTCGCCTATCCGTTTGTTGGTGAAGTGCAGGCAGCTGGACGCGCTCCAGAAGAGATCCGCGCTGAGTTGCAACAGCGCCTATCTGAGTTCATCACAGACCCGCAGCTCGAAGTGCGTGTGGCGGCGTTTAATTCGCAATCGGTTGTGGTGTCAGGCGCTGTGAATGAGCCCAACCGATTGCCCTTGACTACCGTGC
>NCJR01000163.1 GCA_002282555.1 Rhodobacterales bacterium 34-62-10 | reverse complement strand
GACGGTGCGCTGAACGGTATTGCCGAGCTTTTCCAGCAGCGGCCCGACCGAGGTGAACTTCTTGTAAAGGTTGGGATAATCCCGCTCGACCGCGATGTAGTTCGGCGCGGTCTTGCCCGGAATCAGGTCACATTCGCCCTTTTTCCAATCCTTCACATGGGCCTGCGCCAATTCGCCGGGGGTGTCGTGCAACAGCGGAAGTTGCACGATATCGGTCTCGACCCCCAGCACCTCGGGGGCCACTTCGGAAAACTTGCGCGCGATCGACTTGAAGATCTCCCAGTCCGACTTGCTCTCATAGGCCGGGTCCACCGCAGCCTGCAACGGATGGATGAACGGGTGCATGTCCGATGTGTTCAGGTCGTCCTTTTCGTACCACGACGCCGTCGGCAGCACGATATCCGAATAGACGCAGGTGGTGGACATGCGGAAGTCGATGGTCACCAGCAGGTCAAGCTTGCCCTTGGGCGCCTCGTCATGCCAGACGGCCTCCTTCGGCATGACGCCGCCTTCCTCGCCCAGATCCTTGCCCATCACGCCGTGATCGGTGCCCAGCAGATGCTTGAGGAAATATTCATGCCCCTTGCCGCTGGACCCCAGCAGGTTGGACCGCCACACGAACAGGTTACGCGGCCAGTTCTCGGGCGCGTCCGGGTCCTCGCAGGACATTTGCAGCGCGCCGGATTTCAGGTTCTCGGCGACGTAATCCTTGATCTCCTTGCCGGCAGCCTTGGCCTGCTTGGACACTTCCAACGGGTTGGTTTTCAACTGCGGGGCCGAAGGCAACCAGCCCATCCGCTCGGCGCGGATGTTGTAGTCGATCAGACTGATGTCCCAGTCGCCCTTGGGCGCGGTGGGTGACAGGATCTCGCCCGCGCTCAGCGTCTCATAGCGCCACTGATCGGTATGGGCATACCAGCACGAGGTCGAGTTCATGTGCCGCGGCGGGCGGTTCCAGTCCAGCGCAAAGGCCAGCGGCTGCCACCCCGTTTGCGGGCGCAGCTTCTCCTGCCCCACATAATGCGACCAGCCGCCGCCCTCCTGACCGATACAGCCGCACATCACCAGCATGTTGATGATCCCGCGGTAGTTCATGTCCATGTGGTACCAGTGGTTCAGACCGGCCCCGAGGATGACCATGGACTTGCCATGGGTCTTTTCGGCATTGCCCGCGAATTCGCGGGCCACCGCGATGATCTTTTCGCGCTCGACGCCGGTGATCTTTTCGGCCCAGGCGGGGGTGTAGGGGCTGTCGTCGTTGAAATCCTTCGACACCCAGTCGCCGCCAAGACCGCGATCCAGACCATAATTGGCGCAGAACAGGTCGAACACCGTGGCCACCAGCGCGCTGGACCCATCCGCCAGCGTGACGCGGCGGGCGGGAATGTTGCGGGTCAGCACCTCGGGGTGGTCGCATTTGACGAAATCGCCCGTCGCGGCACCGCCGAAATAGGGGAAATCGACGCCCACGATCTCGTCGTGATCGCCCGCCATGATCTGGCTCAGGCGCAGTTGCGCGTCACTGCCTTTGGCGCGCTGTTCAAGGTTCCATTTGCCTTCCTCGCCCCAGCGGAACCCGATGGACCCGTTGGGCGCCACGATCTGGCCGCTGGCCTCGTCATAGGCCACGGTTTTCCAGTCGGGGTTGTTCGTCTCTCCCAGCTTGCCGTCAAAATCCTCGGCCCGCAGCATCCGGCCCGGCACAAGGTGACCATCGCGGTCTTCCAGCCGCACCAGCATCGGCATGTCGGTGTATTTGCGGGCGTAGTCCTCGAAATACTCGGCCTGCCGATCCAGGTGGAATTCGCGCAGGATCACATGCCCCATGGCCATCGCCAGCGCCGCATCGGTGCCCGCCTGCGGGTTCAGCCAGATATCGCCGAACTTGGCCGCCTCGGAATAGTCGGGGCTGACCACGGCGGATTTGGTGCCGCGATACCGCACCTCGGTATAGAAATGGGCATCGGGCGTGCGCGTCTGCGGCACGTTCGACCCCCACAGCATCAGGAATCCCGCATTGTACCAATCGGCGCTTTCCGGCACGTCGGTCTGCTCGCCCCAGGTCTGCGGCGATGCAGGCGGCAGATCGCAATACCAGTCATAGAAGGACATGCAGGTGCCACCCAGAAGGCTCAGATACCGTGACCCGGCGGCATAGCTGACCATCGACATGGCCGGGATCGGCGAGAAACCGAACACCCGGTCAGGGCCCCAAGTCTTGGCGGTATAGGCATTGGCGGCGGCGACGATCTCGGTCGCCTCGTCCCAGCTGGCCCGCACGAACCCGCCCTTGCCGCGCGTCTTGGTATATGAGGCGCGCAGGACAGGATCGTTCTGGATCGCAGCCCATGCTGCCACAGGTGTCATCGTCTCGCGCATCTTGCGCCAGGCCCGCATCAGCGCGCCACGGATCAGCGGGTTCTTCACCCGGTTGGCCGAATAAAGATACCAGCTATAGGATGCCCCCCGCGCACAACCGCGCGGCTCGTGGTTGGGCAGGCCCGCGCGGGTGCGCGGATAATCGGTCTGCTGCGTCTCCCAGGTGACGATGCCGGACTTGACGTAGATTTTCCACGAACACGACCCGGTGCAGTTCACTCCATGGGTCGAGCGGACGATCTTGTCGTGCCGCCAGCGGTTCCGGTAGGTGTCCTCCCAGTCGCGGTTCTCGCGGGTGGTCTGACCCCAACCGTCCGAGAATTGCTCCAGTTCCTTGCTCTGGAAGAAGTTCAGTTTGTCGAGCAGATGGCTCATTGGGCTGTCCTTTCGGTTGTCTGGGTCCGGGCGACAACCTGCGCCACCCGAAGATCTGGTTGGGTCATTGTGCGGGTTGTGCGGCGGAACCGCCCGGCGCGCGGCCGTGTTCGATGTCGTGCAACAGACCGCCGGGGCGCGTGTAGACGACCCAGGTGATGGCGAGGCACAGGACGTAGAAGATCAGGAACAGCCACAGCGCACCGATGGGGCTGCCCGTCATGGCGATGGACGAACCATAGGCCTTGGGGATGAAGAACCCGCCATAAGCCCCGATCGCGCTGGTGAAGGCGACGATCCCGCCCGATTCCATCGCGATCTGGCGTGCCCGGTCAGCGCCCGTCAGATGCGGCATCAATCGCGGCACTTCGCGGCCCATGATCACGGGGATCATCTGGAAGGTCGACGCGTTGCCGACGCCTGTAAAGAAGAACAGCGCCATGAAGCCCGCGAAGAAGCCCGCGAAACTGCCCGCCTGCAGCGACAGGATCACAGCCAGCACGCTGGCGATCATGCCCACGAACACCCAGAAGGTGACGCGCCCGCCGCCGAAACGGTCACTGACCCAGCCCGTCCCGGCACGGCTCAGCGCGCCCACCAACGGCCCCAGAAAGACATATTGCAGCGCGTTCACATCCGGAAATGCGATCCGGCTGAGCAGCGGAAAGCCTGCCGAATAGCCGATGAAGCTGCCGAAGGTGCCGATATAGAGCACGCACATCAGCCAGTTCTGGGTGCGCCCGAAGATCACCGATTGCTGCGCGAAACTGGCCTTGGCATCAGCGATATCGTTCATGCCCAGCCATGCCGCGACCGTGGCCGCCAGGATGAAGGGCACCCAGACAAAGCCTGCGTTCTGCATCCAGAGTTGGCCACCATCCGACAACTCCTGCGGCGCGCCTCCCATGGCACCAAAGACGCCCACGGTGATGACCAGCGGCACAAGGAACTGCATCACGCTGACGCCCAAATTGCCCAGACCCGCGTTCAGTGCCAGCGCGTTGCCTTTTTCCGCCTTGGGAAAGAAGTAGCCGATATTGGCCATCGAGGAGGCGAAGTTGGCCCCGCCAAGGCCGCAGAGCAGCGCCAGCACAAGGAAGATAAAGTAGGGGGTCTCCGGGTTCTGCACCGCATAGCCGATGCCGATGGCAGGCAGCAGCAGCGATGCGGTCGAAACTGTCGTCCACAGACGCCCACCGAAGATCGGCACCATGAAGCCATAGAAGATACGCAGCGTCGCGCCTGACAGGGCCGGCAGAGCGGCAAGCCAGAACAGCTGTTCCGGGGCAAAATCGAACCCGATCGCAGGCAGGCGCGCGATCACCATCGACCAGACCATCCAGACCGAAAAGGCCAGAAGCAACGCAGGTATCGAGATCCAGAGGTTGCGACGCGCCACCGCACGGCCCTTCTCCGCCCAGAACCGGGCGTCCTCGGGCCGCCAATCCTCCAGCACGCGCGGCATGACAGTGCGCTCGGGGTGGTGGATGTCCTGCATCTCTGGCAGTTCCGGCAGTCGGTCCAGCGCCTCACCATGCGCCGCACGCTCCATCGCGCGGATCGACAGGTGCATCCATGTCAACGCAATGGCCACAAGGATGAACAGAAGCGCAAAGCACGAGGTGTAGATCCCCGTCAGGTCCAACAGCGCGCCGAATGCGATGGGCAGCATGAAACCGCCAAGACCACCGATCATACCCACAAGACCGCCGACGGCGCCGACATGGTTGGGGTAATAGACCGGGATGTGCTTGAAGACGGCCGCCTTTCCAAGGCTCATGAAAAAGCCAAGCGCGAAAAGCGTCACAATGAAGGGCCACAGACCCATCTGCGTCGAAAAGGCGATCGGGCCGTCCTTGCCCTGAATGACATAATCAGTCGGCGGATAGGACAGCATGAACAGGAAGACCATGCTGAAGCCAAAGGTCCAGTACATCACCGACCGGGCGCCGAACTTGTCGGACAGAACGCCGCCATAGGCCCGGAACAGCGAAGCCGAGAGGCTGAACGAGGCCGCGGCCATGCCTGCAAAGCGCACGTCGATGCCGTAAACGTCGATCAGGTAATGCGGCATCCAGAGCGCCAGCGCGACGAAGGCGCCGAAAACGAAGAAGTAATAGAGCGAGAAGCGCCAGACCTGAAGGTTCTTCAAAGGCGCGAATTGCTGCGCCAGGGACGGGGCTTTGGTGCCGGTCCTGCGGCGCTCCACCAGCGCGGGATCATCCTTGGCCAGCAGGAAGAACAGCACGCCAATCGTGGCCAGCGCCGCCGCCCAGACATAGGCCACGCCGTGCCAGCCATAGGCCACCATGACGAAAGGAGCGACGAATTTGGTCACCGCCGCACCCACATTGCCCGCGCCGAAGATGCCCAAAGCCGTGCCCTGATGCCCGGCGTCATACCAGCGGCTCACATAGGCCACACCGATAATGAACGACCCGCCGGCCAACCCGATGCCCAGCGCCGCGAT
>NCJR01000521.1 GCA_002282555.1 Rhodobacterales bacterium 34-62-10 | reverse complement strand
GCGCGGTTGTTGCGCGACCGGCAGCCGCGCCTCTACGACTATCTGTACCAGTTGCGGCGCAAGCAGGCGGTGCTGGGGCTTGTCACGCTGCTGCTGGTGGAAGTGTTCTATCTGGCATCCGTCTATCTGATCGAACCGTTTCTGGCTGTGGTGCCGCTGGCTCCGGCTGCCGAAGTGACGGGTGGCACCACGCCGCGCGGGTTGCTGATCCAGTTGAGCAGTTTTGCGACGCTTGGTCTGGCCGTTCTGATGGTCAGCCGCTTCATCCACCGGCGGGGCTTTGTCAGCCTGATCGGGCCACCCGATCTGATGCTGCGGCAGTTGATCCGGGTCGTGCTTGTTCTTGGGGCGCTGGTTCTGATCGTGGAATTCGTTCCGCCCGATACGGCCTTTCTGAGCTATGCGGAGATGCGCCCGCTGGGGCTGTGGCTGGGGTTGTTGCCCTTGTCGCTGCTGGCCTTGCTGATCCAGACCGGAGCCGAGGAGTTGTTCTATCGCGGTTATGTGCAGCAACAACTGGCGGCGCGGTATGAGCGGCCATGGGTTTGGCTGGTGTTGCCAAGCCTGCTGTTTGCCGCAGCGCATCATTCCCCGGACCTGCCCCCGGTCGAGGCGCTGCATTATGTGATCTGGGCGTTCTTCTTTGGTCTGGCCGCTGCTGATCTGACCGCGCGCAGCGGCACCCTGGGGCCGGCCATCGGGTTTCATCTGGTCAACAACGCGCTGGCCTTTCTTTTGTATGGCGAGGCGGGTGGGATCGATTCAGGTCTGGCCCTGTTCCTGTTTCCGGCAGAGCCGCCCCCTGATTATCTGACAGCCCTGCCCGAGATGGGAGCCGAGGACCACTTGCCCGTCACACCGCTGTTCGATCCGGCGTTGCTGTTCGAGCTGTCCGGGATCGGCCTGCTGTGGATGGGGGCGCGCATTGCGATCAGGCGTTGATTGCAATTTACGCGGTGAGGGCTTAACTCGGCCTTTGAAGCGTCCGATTGGACACACGACCCCGTAAAAAGGCCCATCGCCCATGAACTGGATCACCAACTACGTCCGCCCGCGGATCAACTCGATCTTCTCGCGCAGGGAAGTGCCCGAG
>NCJR01000520.1 GCA_002282555.1 Rhodobacterales bacterium 34-62-10 | reverse complement strand
GGCTTACCTGTCGTCCGGCTTCATGAAGGGCATGGATGATGATGTGCGTGGTGAGATTGCCGAGCATGGCATCCGCAATGCGCTGCTGACCTCGATCGCCCCCACCGGAACGATCAGCCTTTACGCAGGCAATGTCAGCTCGGGCATCGAGCCCGTCTTCGCCTATAGCTACAAGCGCAAGGTGCTGCAGCCGGACGGGTCGAAGATCGAGGAAGAGGTTGTCGATTATGCTGTGAAGCTGTGGCGCGACAAGTTTGGCGACACGCCGTTCCCGGATTATTTCGTCTCGGCGCAGACCCTCTCGCCCCAGGAACATATCCGCATGCAGGCGGCGGCACAGCGCTGGATCGACAGCTCGATCTCCAAGACCATCAATTGCCCGGAAGACATCTCCATCGAGGATTTCCAGGACGTCTACATGCAGGCGTGGGAGCAGGGCTGCAAGGGCTGCACGACCTATCGCCCCAATGCTGTCACCGGATCCGTGCTGACCGTCAGCGAAGAAAAGAAGGACGCTCCTGCCGCGCCTGTCGAGCGGGCCTCCCAGGCACTGGCCGTCGCGATGCCCTCGGGCAACCTGATCGCACGGGATCCTGTTCTTGAAGGCAAGACCTACAAGATCAAGTGGCCCTCGGCCGCCCATGCCTATTACCTCACGGTCAACGATATCGTTCTCGAGGATGGCAGCCGCGCTCCGTTCGAAGTGTTCATCAACACCCAGAACACCCATGACACGGACATGCTCTCGGCCCTGACGCGGATGATCTCAGCGATCTTCCGCCGGGGTGGCGACATCGGCTTCGTGGCGGAAGAGCTTCGTCAAATCATGAATCCGCAGGGTGGCGGTTGGGTCGACGGCCAGTATGTGCCATCGCTTCCTTCGATGATCGGGCTTCGTCTCTTTCAGCATATGGAGGCGATCGGAGCCGTTGCTCCCGGCGTGGCGGCTCCCGTCGAGGTCAACCCGACACCTGAGGCGATGGCAACTGCTCCTGCCTTGCGCGGCCCGGCCTGCCCCTCCTGCGGTGATCATGCCATGATCAGGGAGAGCGGTTGCGATAAGTGCCTCTCCTGTGGACACAGCAAGTGCTCA
>NCJR01000162.1 GCA_002282555.1 Rhodobacterales bacterium 34-62-10 | reverse complement strand
AGCCAGTCCGGCATCCGCCGCAGGGGAAGTCCACCGGCCGCGCGCGCCGTATTGGCCATGAACCCTTTGACCGCACCCGCCCGTTTACCCTTGTCACTCAGGGGCAGGGTCGTCAGCCGCCCGCCCAGACCCGCCAGCATCTCGGCCCCGCGGGCATTGCGCGCGATGACCCATTGATCGCCGTCACCCCCCATATACCCCACCGTGATGTCGGCCAGTCGGTTGGTGTAATCAACGCAGGTCTTGCAGGTCATGGGAAAGAAATCCGCAGGCAGTTGCGAGATCGGCAGTTGCAGAAACGGGATCATCCGCGCCTTGCGCCCGTCGTCGAAGCGCAGCTCGACATGGAAATCGGCGCGGAATTCCAGATAGCTGATACTGTCGGGCGCATCATCCAGCAGGCGCAGAAAGCTGTGGAAATTCTCGGTCGTGGTATTGTCGGAACAGGGCGTTCCGATGACATAGAGCCGCTCGAACCCCAGCTCCGCCTCCAGCGCGCGCAGGGCATAGACCTGACAGGGGATGCCGATGATCGCAAGCCGCAGGTGCCCTGCCGCGCGGGCAGGTTCCAGCAGCGCCAGCAGCGGGGCATAGCCCATCCGCATCCCGCGACAGTGCGCCAGTGCCTCGGGGTCGGTCACGATGACGGGCAGGGGCTTCCAGCGGTCCTCTGGGTCGGGGGCCATGGTCAGGACCGCGTCCACCTTGCCTTGCCGCAGCAGTTCTGCCGCCAGCGCCGTGGTGATCCCCGTCCATTGGGCGCCGGGGGCAGGCGGGTCCAGCCTTGGACGCATCATGCTTGTCGTGACGCCGAAGAAACCTTCCTCGCCCCGCGCGGGATCAGTGGCGCGCCCATGGGCGGCGCGTTCAAGGGCGGGATAATCGGGCTGGATGAACTGACAGGCCCGCCCGCAGGCCCGCCCGTCGCCCATCCGCGACACACCGCAATCCGTGCAAAGCCCCGGTCGCGCCGCCCTCGTCAGAACAGGGGCCTCCAGACCGGAAGGAAAGGGCATATCGCGTGTCATGGCCCAGACCTAGCGCAGCTTGTCGCCGCCGTCAGGTCTTTTCGGCGCGGGCCTTTAGCGGCACACCATAAAGTTCCAGCTTGTGACCTTTGAGCGTGTAACCCAGCCGCCGCGCGATCTTTTCCTGAAGCGCCTCGATCTCGGGATCGCAGAATTCGATCACCTCGCCGGTCTGCATGTCGATCAGGTGATCGTGATGCTCGCGCGCGCCGTCTTCATAGCGCGCACGACCGTCGCCGAATTCCAGCTTGTCCAGAATCCCCGCCTCCTCGAACAGCTTGACCGTGCGATAGATCGTGGCAATCGAAATGCGCGGATCAATGGCCGAGGCGCGAGCATAAAGCTCCTCGACATCGGGGTGGTCGTCCGATCCCTCAAGCACCGTGGCAATGGTCCGGCGCTGCTCGGTCATGCGCAGCCCCTTGGCCTCGCAGCGGGAAATGATCGTGTCAGCCATGGCCTGTTCCGCGTGAATTCCAATCCGTCCGGGTTTAGCGGCAGCCGCGCCGCAGTTCCACCCCGTTTCGCCCAAAGACGGGGGCAAGGGTTGACTTCCGGCGGGCAAAGGCGCATGTGCATCACAAGCGATGCCCTCTGCCGCGTGAGCAGATGAAGCAAGACCCATGCGCCACCCTGACGGGACAGGCGCGAAGGGCGGAACAGGGCAACGGTTGTTTTTCCCAAGATCACGCGTGGGGATCAGCGCATTGGCGGCTGATCGGGCGTTCGTCCGTCGGTTATGTCCATTGTGCAACCACGGGCGTTCCGCGACGGGACGCACAATAACGGCATGACGGCGCGTCCGCATGTCCGTGAAGGATATGACGTTGAACGAATTTGAAATGATGGGCCTTCCGGCCATTCTGGTGAAACGCCTGGCCGAGACCGGGATCACCGAACCCACCCCGATCCAGAGCCGTGCGATCCCGCATGGTCTGGACGGTAAAGACGTGATGGGTCTGGCCCAGACCGGCACCGGCAAGACGGCCGCCTTTGGCCTGCCGCTGGTGGCGCAGCTGATGGCCGATCCCAAGCGGCCGATGGAAAAGCATGTCCATGGCCTGATCCTTGCGCCGACCCGCGAATTGGCCAAACAGATCGCCGATACGCTGACCGTACTGGTCAAGGGCAGTCAGATGAAGGTGAACCTTGTGGTCGGTGGCCAGTCCATCTCGGCGCAAGCCGGGCGTCTGTTCCGGGGCACCGATATTCTGGTGGCGACTCCGGGCCGCCTGCTGGACCTGCTGGACCGCCGCGCGGTGCGTCTGGATTCCACGCGCTTTCTGGTGCTGGACGAGGCGGATCAGATGCTGGATCTGGGTTTCATCCATGCCCTGCGCAAGATTGCGGGCCTGTTGCCCACGCAGCGTCAGACCATGCTGTTCTCGGCCACGATGAACAAGCAGATGGGCGAGATTGCCGCCGCCTACCTCAACAACCCCGTGCGGGTCGAGGTCAGTCCTGCTGGCAAGGTCGCCGACAAGGTCACGCAGCTGGTCCATTTCATCGCCAAGGCGGAGAAAACCAACCTGCTGATCGAACTCTTGGACAAGCACCGCGACGAACTGGCGCTGGTCTTTGGCCGCACCAAGCACGGCTGCGAAAAGCTGATGAAAACGCTGGAAAAAGCAGGCTTCGCCGCAGGTTCCATCCATGGCAACAAAAGCCAGGGCCAGCGTGACCGCGCGATCGAGGCGTTCAAGGCAGGCAAGATCCGCGTGCTGGTCGCCACCGATGTGGCGGCCCGCGGTCTGGATATCCCTGACGTCAAGCACGTCTATAACTACGAACTGCCGAACGTGCCCGAAAACTATGTCCACCGCATTGGTCGGACGGCACGGGCGGGCAAGGATGGCGCGGCCATCGCTTTCTGCGCACCCGATGAGATGAGCGAACTGCGCGACATCCAGAAGGTGATGAAAATCTCGATCCCGATCGCCTCGGGTCGTCCGTGGGAGGCGCTGGATGCGCCTGACGCGCCGAAATCCGGCGGCGGTCGCGGTCGTGGTGGCAACAAGGGCGGCGGGCCCCGCGGTGGTGGCGCGCGCGCTTCCGAGGGCGGCGCAAAACCCGGCACCACCCAGCAGCGCCGGCGGCGGCGCTCGGGTGGTGGCAAGGGTGGCCCCTCCACCAGCCAAGCGGCCTGAACCAAAGAAAAAAGGCACCCTCAGGGGTGCCTTTTTTCTTGTCCAGCGGATAAAGGAACGCTGGCTCAGGCCGTCGTGACAATATCCGCCCAGACCGGCAGATGGTCCGAGGCAACCCGTGCAGGCTTGCCCAGATACACCCCCTGATCCAGCGCCGTCAAATCGTCCGACAGCGCGAAACGGTCCAACCGCGCCACGGGCCGCGCTGCGGGAAAACTGGGCACGCCCGGCAGAAACCGCAGCCCTTGGGCCATCGTGTCCAGCGGCATCATCGAACCCCATTCGTTGAAATCCCCCGCCATCACCGTGGGCAGATGCGGCAATTCCCGCAAGCAGCGCATGATCGCCGCCACCTGTAACAGCCTGTGGCGCCGGATCAGCCCCAAATGCAGACCGATCACACGCATGGGGCCAATCTCGGTCTCAAGATCAACGCGGATCGCGCCCCGCGGCTCCAGCCCTGGCAGGTCCAGATGCGCCGTCGTCAAAACCTTGACCGAGGGGCGGATCAACATCGCATTGCCATGCCAGCCGATAGACGCGCCGGGCCGATGTCCGCCCGTGCCCACGGGCACAATCTGCCAGCCATCATCCTCGATCATCCCATGGGGCAGGGCGGCGGGACGCGGCGGCAAACGCTTGTCCGCCTCCTGCAGCACCACAACATCCGCCCCCAGCCCCTCGATCACCTTCAGCGACCGATCCGGGCGGCGGCGCAGATCAAGGCCTACGCATTTTTGCAGGTTGTAGCTTGCAATTCTAAGGCGCGATGCGGACATGAGGGGGATATAGCGGTTGTGGAAAGGAGCGTCACGGGGTGTTTGCGGATCAGACATGGCTGGCAAGGATCATCTGGGTACTTTTGGCCCTGTTCATGCTGGATGCCTTGATCCAGGGCAACTGGCCTTTGGCGTTCGTGGCACTGGCGACCCTGCTGTTGTCCTTGTCACCGGTCTATGCCGCACGCTGGGCCGAGATCGTCGTGCCACCATCCTTTATCGCCGCCATCGTCGTATTCATTGGTGCCACCCTGTTTCTGGGCGAAGTGTTTGACTTCTACAATCGCTTCTGGTGGTGGGATCTGGTGATGCATGGCGGCAGCGCAGTGGGCTTCGGTCTGATCGGCTTCGTTCTGGTCTTCATCATGTTTCAGGGTGACCGCTACGCTGCACCTCCCATCGCGGTCTCCTTCTTCGCCTTCTGCTTTGCCATGGCCATCGGCGCCATATGGGAAATCTTCGAATTCGGCATGGATCAACTGTTCGGTCTGAACATGCAGAAATCCGGGCTGATGGACACGATGGCCGATCTGATCATGAATTTCATCGGCGCGCTGATCGGGGCGGGCACTGGCTTTGCCTATCTCAAGGGCTTGGCAAAGGGGGGGCTGATGGGGCTGATCGATGATTTCGTGCAACGCAATCCACGCTTCTTCAGCCGTCACCGCAAGCGCCGCTGAACGCCCGTTCCCGCCTTGACGATCGGGCCGAATCCCCGTCCACTCCGCCCCATGGAACGCAAGGACAGGATAGACGCCATCGGGGCGGTGGCGTTGATCGGTTTCGCCGCGACCATGGCCTTCAACCAGGTGGTGATCAAGCTGGGCAATGACGGGTTCCAGCCGGTCTTCATGGCCGCGCTGCGCTCGCTGGGTGCGCTGATCGTGCTGCTGCTCTGGATGCGCCTGCGTGGCGTGCGCTTTGACTTTGCGCGCGATACGCTCTGGCCCGGCGTCCTGCTGGGCGCGCTGTTTGCGGCAGAGTTCCTCTGCCTCTTCTGGGCGCTGGATCACACCACCGTCGCCCGCGCCTCGATCCTGCTCTATTCGATGCCGGTGATCCTGTCGATTTCCGCGCATTTCCTGCTCCCGGGCGAGCGGTTGACCCAAAGGCGCATCATCGGGCTGGTGCTGGCCATGACCGGCGTGGCCATCGTGCTGGGGCAGCGCAGCAGCGGCGAGGCGTCATGGCAAGGCGATCTTGCGGCTCTCGGCGCGGCCTTCGGCTGGACAGGTATCGCCCTTGTGGTGCGCCTGACCCCGGTGCAGCGCGTCGTGCCCGAAATGCAGCTGTTC
>NCJR01000161.1 GCA_002282555.1 Rhodobacterales bacterium 34-62-10 | reverse complement strand
TCGATACCGCGCTTGAGGTCCATCGGGTTCATGCCGGCGGCAACGGCCTTCATGCCCTCTTTGATGATGGCCTGTGCCAGAACGGTCGCGGTGGTGGTGCCGTCGCCGGCCTCATCATTGGTGCGGGAAGCGACTTCCTTCACCATTTGCGCGCCCATATTCTCGAACTTGTCTTCCAGTTCGATTTCCTTGGCCACGGACACACCGTCTTTGGTGATGCGCGGTGCGCCGAAGGATTTGTCCAGAACCACGTTGCGGCCTTTGGGCCCCAGCGTGACCTTGACCGCATCTGCCAGCGTGTTCACGCCTTTCAGCATGCGATTGCGGGCGTCGGTCGAAAACTTGACGTCTTTAGCAGCCATTTTGCTTGCTCCTAGATATCAGAATGTCAGGGATGACGATCAGGCAATGATGCCCATGATGTCGGATTCTTTCATGATCAGCAGCTCTTCACCATCGAGGGTGACTTCGGTGCCGGACCATTTGCCAAACAGGACCTTGTCGCCTGCTTTGACGTCCATGGCGATGCGGTCGCCATCCTCGTCCTTCGCACCGGCGCCGACAGCGACAATGATGCCCTCGGCGGGCTTTTCTTTTGCGCTTTCGGGAATGATCAGACCGCCCTTGGTCTTTTCGTCGCTTTCCACGCGGCGGACCAGCACGCGGTCATGAAGCGGTGTAAATGCCATCTCTGAGGCTCCTTGGCTCAAAGTTTCTATCTCAACCCCGTTCGGGGTATTAGCACTCACACCCGGCGAGTGCTAACGGGGCATAGCTAGGGATGTGACCCGCGCCTGTCAACATCTGAATCGGCAAAATTCGATCGGTCAGGGGGCGTCATTCCAAAGCGGCGCGCCCGGCACTGGTCAGGGTGTAGACGCCTGTCGTGACGCGGGCGAACCAGCCGTAGTGATTGTCCGCCATGATCCGCGTGGCGACGCTTACGCCTGCTGCTGCCGCCACATCGCGGCCGCGCGCCTGACCTGTTTGCGCCAGCACAGCCGCGCAGCGCAGGGCATCCTGCCGATACCCGGTCATGAGGCCCTGTTTCACCGAGCCGCCCCGGTTGGGATCGCCTTGCAGACGCTGGAATTCCCGCAGAAGCGCGGCCATCCGCTTGGGCTGTTTGCGCGGGGCAAAGGCCGCGGGATCGGCATGGGCCATGACCAGACCATCGGTCAGGCGCACGCTCAGCACGCCCAGCCCCAGGCGGCGGCACAGCCCGACATTGTCACGCAAGGCCCGCGCCGCGACTTTGCCCGCGCGATGCGGCACGGCGACATAGACCAGATCGGTCAGCGCCTGCCGCGCCACCGCCTGATGCAGCAGGGTCAGGGAGAAGCCGGTTTTCAGCTCGACCACCACGGGTGGCTCGTCACCCCGGCAGGCCAGCACATCAAGCGCGCCGACCTCGCCTTTCACGGAATAGCCCTGCGCTTCGAGAAAGGCCTTCACCGGGCCGTAAAGATCGCTTTCCCGCACTGATCGCCCATTCCGTTGCCCTGCGCCGCCCGACTATCCCGCAGGCGGTTCGAAATGTCCAACCCCGCCATGCTGCCGCGCAGCATAGGCAGGTGACAATCCCTGCAACCCCCCCTATAAGGCGCGCAAATCCACACCGTTACAGGACCATTGCAATGACCATTCAGGTTTTCGGCCATAAATCCCCAGACACCGATTCCACCGGCTCGCCCCTGATCTGGGCGTGGTATCTGACCGAGGTGAAAGGCACCCCGGCCGAGGCGAAGCTGCTGGGCGAGCCCAATACCGAGGCTGCCTTCATGCTGACGCGCTGGAACCTGCCCAAGCCGCAGATCATCGCAGGCGTGGATGCAGGTGCGCCCGTGGTGATCGTGGATACCAACAATCCCGCGGAACTGCCCGCAGGGATCAATGACGCCGATATCATCGGGATCATCGACCATCACAAGCTGGTGGGCGGGCTGGAAACCAAGGGGCCGATCGAGATCCGGATCGAGCCTTTGGCCTGCACCGCGACGATCATGTATAAAATGATCGGCAAGGACATGGCCCGCGCGCCGAAAGCGATCAAGGGCGCGATGCTGTCCTGCATCCTGTCCGACACGCTGGAATTCCGCAGCCCCACGACGACGCAGGAAGACAAGGCGATTGCCCATGATCTGGCGAAAGAGCTGGGCGTGTCGATCCCCGATTATGCCGCCGAGATGTTTGCCGCGAAATCCGATGTGTCGCGCTTCTCGGACGCCGAATTGCTGCGGATGGACAGCAAGGAATATACGGTCGCGGGCAAGGAATTCCGCGTGTCCGTGCTGGAGACGACATCGCCCAAGATGATCCTTGATCGCAAGGACAGCCTGATGGCGTCGATGGTGGATGTGGCCAAGGAGGATGGCGCGGATCAGGTGATCCTGTTCGTGGTGGATATCCTGAACGAGGAAGCGACGCTGCTGGTGCCCAATGATCTGGTCAAAACGCTGGCCGAGAAATCCTTTGGCGTGACCGTGTCCGGCGATACTGTCGTGCTGCCCGGCGTGATGAGTCGCAAGAAGCAGATCATTCCGGTTCTGACCCTGTGATCTGACGGCCCTGTCGTTTCGCGGCACGACCGCGACGTGAAAACCCCCGCAGTGCGATCTGCGGGGGTCTTGTTTTTGGCGCTGTTTTTGACACTGCAAATTTGGGGCAATGCGATGCGATCAGCCCCGGCCGGCACCACCGCCGCCGCCAGCACCTGCACCGCCGCCGCCACCTGCACCGCCGCCAGCACCACCACCACCGCCAGCACCTGCACCACCGCCACCTGCGCCACCGCCTGCACCTGTCCCGCCGCCCAGACCTGTGCTACCCAGACCTGTGCCACCCGTGCCGCCACCGGTCTTGCCATTGGCGCTTTGCACCATCGTGCCGCGCATTTCATCGGTGCCCGGCGTATCCTCGCTCTGCACCTGATTTTCGTCGTGGTTCTTGGACAGCACCACATCAGTCGAGGTCGCCCACGGATTGTTATGCGCCGCCAGAGCGGGTGAAACCGAGACAATCGTGATGATGAGACCTGCCAGTAACTTGTTGTTCATGCTTTTCTCTTTCTGTTGTGATGACGCGCGTCGCAAATCGTCATATATTAAAGTTGGAATATAAAGGCGGATTTATGGCGCGCGGGCCTGCTTGGGCAGGATCATGCCGGATTGCGCGAAGGATCAGCCGATTTCCGCGCGACACTGCGGATGGCACAGCGCCGCTCTCTCGCGTATGCAGGCGCGGAGTCCGTTCTTGATCCCCCATCCTTGACCCTTTCGTCGGAGCCATCAGCCCATGACCCGCATCATCACCGCCCTGCCCGAGATTTCCGCCGATTACCGCGCCCTGTTTGTCGATCTGTGGGGCTGCGTGCATGACGGGGTGCGCGCCCTGCCCGAGGCCGTGTCCGCGCTGCAAACCTATCGCAAGGGCGGCGGGATCGTGGTTCTGGTCACCAATTCGCCCAAGCCAAGACGGGGTGTCGAGGAGCAGCTGAACCATTTCGGTGTGCCGCGCGATGCGTGGGACACCATCGCCACTTCGGGCGATTCGGCGCGGACGGCGATGTTCAGCGGGGCCGTCGGGGACAAGGTGTTCTTCATCGGCGAAGACCGCGACATGCCGTTTTTCGAGCCGATCAAGGTGGTCGAGGACCCGGTTGCCATCACCCTGACCAAGCTGGAGGAGGCCACGGGCATCGTCTGCACCGGGCCGTTCGATCCGGTTGCCGATCCGTCAGCGCTGCGTCCACAGCTTCTCTATGCCAAGCAGAAGGGGCTTAAACTTCTGTGTGCGAACCCCGACATCGTGGTGGACCGGGGCGAGCGGCGGGAATGGTGCGCGGGGGCTGTGGCGCAGCTTTACACCGAGATGGGGGGCGAGAGCCTCTATTTCGGCAAGCCGCATCCGCCGATCTATGATCTGGCGCGCCGCCGTCTGGCACAGCTGGATGCAGGCATCAGCGACCGGTCGATTCTGGCCATCGGGGACGGGATCCAGACCGATATCCGCGGCGCGATGGGCGAAGAGATCGATTCCCTCTTCATCTCGGGCGGACTGGCGCGGGCGGACACATTGACCGGCGTCCAGCCTGACGCGGACGCGCTGGCCGCGTATCTGGACCAGGAACAGGCCGCGCCCACCTTCAGCATCGGCTATCTGCGCTGATCACCCTGCACCACCGCAACGGTCGGCTGAAAAAGTCATTCAACTTTTTCAGGCCGCGCTTTATTGCTTGCTTTTCTGCGATTGCAAAGTAATAAAGTTCCAACTTCGGGCATCCTAACGTCCGAATATTACCTAGCCGCCAAGAATCGCTGCACAGACTGGAGGGTCGGATGTTGGACAATATGCCTCGCGGCACGATCTGTATCGAAGATATCGAGATGGGCATGACCCGCCACCTGCGCAAAGTGGTGACCGACCGCGATATCGAGCTGTTTGCCGAAGTCTCGACCGACCGCAATCCGGTGCATCTGGACGATGACTATGCCCGCGACACGATTTTCGAGGGGCGGATCGCCCATGGCATGCTGACCGCCGGGCTGATTTCGGCGGTGATCGGCGAGCAGCTTCCGGGGCATGGCACGGTCTATATGGGCCAAAGCCTGAAATTTCTGGCCCCCGTGCGCCCCGGCGACATGGTCCATGCCGAGGTCGAGGTGATCGGCATTGATCACGCGAAACGCCGCGTTCAACTGGATTGCCGCTGCATGGTGAACGGCAAAAAGGTGTTGATCGGCGAAGCCACGGTTCTGGCGCCAAGCCGTAAATTCGACTGACGCTGACCGCTACCGCAAACGGGCTTGCACCGCCCAGCGGTGGGCGCTAACCCTGCGCCATGCGGATCATCCGGGATTACACATATGTGGACCTTGCAGATCGTGGCGCATCCGCCGCGATCGGCAATTTCGACGGGGTCCATCTGGGCCACCGTTCGGTCATCGACATGGCGCGGTCCGCAGGCGAGGCGATCGGCGCGCCTTTGGGTGTGATGACCTTCGAGCCGCATCCGCGCCAGTTCTTTGCCCCGGATGCCCCGCCCTTTCGCCTGATGAGCCGTGAAGCGCGCGCGCATCGGTTGGAAAAGCTGGGCGTGGACAAGCTCTATGAGCTGAATTTCAACGCCGCCCTGTCATCGCTGACCCCGCGCGATTTCGCGCAGCGGGTGATTGCGGATGGGCTGGGTTTGACACATGTCGTGATCGGCGCGGATTTCTGCTTCGGCAAGGGGCGCGCGGGCACGGCGCAG
>NCJR01000519.1 GCA_002282555.1 Rhodobacterales bacterium 34-62-10 | reverse complement strand
GCCACGGTATTGCCAAGCGATTTGGACATCTTGTTGCCCTTCTCGTCCAGCGTGAAACCGTGCGTCAGCACACCCCGGTAAGGTGCCCGCCCCCGCGTGCCGCAGGCTTGCAGCATCGAGGAATGGAACCAGCCGCGATGCTGGTCGGTGCCTTCCAGATAAAGATCGGCCAGCCCATCCTCGGACCCGTCCGCGCGGTCGCGCAGAACAAAGGCATGGGTGGAACCTGAATCGAACCACACATCCAGAATGTCATCGACCTTGACCCAGTCATCCGGGTTCACGATGCCCGACAGGAACCGCTCCTTCGCGCCCTCCTTATACCAGGCATCCGCCCCCTCGGCCTCGAAAGCGGCCAGGATGCGCTCGTTCACATCCGTGTTGCGCAGCAGGAAATCGGGATCGGTCGGCAGCGCGCCCCGTTTGGTAAAGCAGGTCAGCGGCACACCCCATGCCCGCTGGCGCGACAGCACCCAATCGGGCCGCGCCTCGATCATCGAGAACAAACGGTTGCGCCCGGTGGGCGGCGTCCATGTCACCAACTGGTCGATCGAGGTCAGCGCGCGCTGGCGGATCGTGGTGCCGTAATCGTCCTGCCCGTCGCCCACCGGCTTGTCGATGGCGGCAAACCATTGCGGCGTATTGCGGAAGATCACCGGCGCCTTGGACCGCCAGGAATGCGGATAGCTGTGCTTCAATTGCCCGCGCGCGATGATGGCCTTGGCCTCCACCAGCTTTTCGATCACGGCGGTATTGGCGCGGCCTTCCTTGCCCTTGTGATCCAGCACCTTGAGCCCCGCGAAGAAGGGCACATGCGGCAGGAATTCGGATTCCTCGCCCACGTTATGGGTCATGCGGTCCAGCCAGTTGCGCTTGACAAAACAGTCAAAGTCATCGGCCCCGTGGCTGGGCGCGGTATGCACGAAACCCGTGCCCGCATCATCGGTGACGTGATCGCCGTCGATCATCGGCACGTCGTAATCCCAAAAGCCGTTCGCGCCCTCAAGCCCGTTGAAGGGATGGTCCAGCGTCAGACCGGCCAGTTCATCCGCCGTCACATCGCGCACACGGGTATGCGCCGTCACACGGGCCTTGGTCA
>NCJR01000160.1:5269-9593 GCA_002282555.1 Rhodobacterales bacterium 34-62-10 | reverse complement strand
CCACCCAACGCGCAGCCCCGAACAGCCCGCAGTGGTTCAACACCGGCCTGCATTGGGCTTATGGGATCGATGGCCCGTCGCAGGGGCATTACTATGTGGATTACCAGACCAAGGAACTGACCAAATCCACCAGCGCCTATGAGCATCCGCAGCCGCATGCCTGCTTCATCCAGTCGGTCAAGGACGATCTGGTGGGCGATGGCGGGATCATGGACCTCTGGGTCCGTGAGGCGCGGCTGTTCAAATATGGCTCTGGCACCGGCACCAACTTTTCAAGCTTGCGCGCCGATGGCGAGCGGCTGTCGGGCGGCGGCAAATCCTCGGGTCTGATGGGTTTCCTCAAGATCGGTGACCGTGCGGCTGGCGCGATCAAGTCGGGCGGCACCACGCGCCGCGCGGCCAAGATGG
This sequence comes from Rhodobacterales bacterium 34-62-10, assembly GCA_002282555.1. GTDB lineage: Bacteria > Pseudomonadota > Alphaproteobacteria > Rhodobacterales > Rhodobacteraceae > Seohaeicola. The sequence goes on along the minus strand of NCJR01000160.1, from coordinate 9,185 downwards.
TGATCGTGGATGCGGATCACCCCGATATCCAAGAATATATCAACTGGAAGGTCAAGGAAGAGCAGAAGGTCGCCAGCATCGTTGCCGGCTCCAAGATGCATGAGCAGAAGCTGAACGCCATCTTCGCCGCGATCAAGGCATGGGACGGCAGTTCTGAGGATTCGGTTGACCCAAGCAAGAACCCGCAGCTGAAGGATGCGATCCGCAGCGCCAAGAAGGTGATGATCCCCGAAACCTACGTCAAGCGCGTGCTGGATTATGCCAAGCAGGGTTACGGTTCGATCGAATTCCCGACCTATGACACCGACTGGGATTCCGAGGCCTATGCGTCGGTGTCTGGCCAGAACTCGAACAACTCGGTCCGCGTGACGGATGCGTTCCTGAGAGCGGTGGAGAATGATGCCGATTGGGAACTGATTCGCCGTACCGACGGTTCGGTCGCGAAAACGATCAAGGCACGTGATCTTTGGGAAGATATCGGACATGCGGCATGGGCCTGCGCCGATCCGGGCATCCAGTATCATGACACGGTCAATGATTGGCACACCTGCCCGGAAGATGGCGCGATCCGCGGATCGAACCCCTGTTCGGAATACATGTTCCTTGATGATACCGCCTGCAACCTCGCATCGATGAACCTGCTGACCTTCTACAAGGACGGCCAGTTCCAGGTCGAAGACTATATGCACGCCACGCGTCTGTGGACCGTGACACTGGAAATCAGCGTGATGATGGCGCAGTTCCCGTCCAAGGAAATCGCGCAGCTGTCCTATGAGTTCCGCACGCTGGGCCTGGGCTATGCCAATATCGGTGGTCTGCTGATGAACATGGGCCTGGGCTATGACAGCGACGAGGGCCGTGCCATGTGCGCCGCCCTGACCGCGATCATGACCGGCGTGTCCTATGCGACATCGGCTGAGATGGCGGGCGAGCTGGGCGCCTTTGACGGCTACAAGCGCAATAAAAAGCACATGCTGCGCGTCATTCGCAACCATCGCACCGCCGCCTATGGTGCCACCGATGGATATGAGGCGCTGGCGACCAAGCCCGTGCCGTTGGACCACGCCAATTGCCCCGATCAGCGTCTGGTCGCACTGGCCAAGACCACTTGGGACGAGGCGCTGCGCCTTGGCGAAAAACACGGCTACCGCAATGCTCAGGTCTCGGTCATCGCGCCGACCGGCACCATCGGTCTGGTGATGGATTGCGACACCACGGGGATCGAGCCTGACTTTGCGCTGGTGAAGTTCAAGAAACTGGCCGGTGGCGGCTATTTCAAGATCATCAACCATTCGGTACCCGCAGCACTTGAAACTCTGGGCTATGGGTCTGCCCAGATCGAGGAGATCGTGTCCTATGCCGTGGGCCATGGCAGCATCGGGAACGCGCCCGGTATCAACACCACCAGCCTGATCGGTCACGGCTTCGGCCCGCGCGAGATCGAAAAGGTGGAAGCCGCGCTGGGATCGGCCTTCGACATCCGTTTCGTCTTCAACCAGTGGACGCTGGGGACCGAGTTCTGCCAGAACGTGCTGGGTATCCCCGCCGAGAAGCTGAACGATCCAACTTTCGACCTGCTGCGCCATCTGGGGTACAGCAAGGCTGATGTGGAAGCAGCGAACGATCATGTCTGCGGCACCATGACCCTTGAAGGTGCGCCGCATCTGGATCCCAAGCACTACCACATCTTCGATTGCGCCAATCCCTGCGGCAAGAAGGGCAAGCGCTATCTGAGTGTGAACAGCCACATCTATATGATGGCCGCGGCACAAAGCTTCATCTCGGGCGCGATTTCCAAGACGATCAACATGCCCAATGATGCAACCATCACCGATTGCCAGAAGGCCTATGAGCTGAGCTGGAAACTGGGGGTCAAGGCCAACGCGCTCTATCGTGACGGATCGAAACTCAGCCAGCCGCTGGCATCGGCGCTGGTCGAGGATGATGACGAGGCGCTGGAAATCCTCGAATCCGGCTCTGCTCAGGAGAAAGCCGCTGTCATCGCCGAAAAGATCGTCGAGAAGATCATCATCAAGGAAATCGCCCGCGGCCGTGAGAAGCTGCCCGAGCGTCGCAAGGGTTACACCCAGAAGGCCATCGTTGGCGGTCACAAGGTCTATCTGCGCACCGGCGAATATGCCGATGGTCAGCTGGGCGAGATCTTCATCGACATGCACAAGGAAGGGGCGGGTTTCCGCGCGATGATGAACAACTTCGCCATCGCCGTGTCCGTGGGTCTGCAGTATGGCGTGCCACTGGAGGAGTTCGTGGACGCCTTCACCTTCACCAAGTTTGAACCGGCAGGGCTGGTGCAGGGCAATGACAGCATCAAGAACGCGACCTCGATCCTTGATTACATCTTCCGCGAACTGGCCGTGTCCTATCTGGACCGCACCGATCTGGCCCATGTGAAACCGCAGGGTGCCAGCTTTGACGATCTGGGCCGCGGTGAGGAAGAGGGCGTGTCGAACGTGTCCGAAATCTCGGAAAACGCGGCGTCGCGCAGCCTTGAAGTGCTGAAACAGATCAGCTCGACCGGCTATCTGCGCAAGCGTTTGCCGCAGGAACTGGTGGTGTTTCAGGGTGGTCAGAACGGCATGAACGAGCTGATGCGCACAGGCACCGATCCCGTTGGCGCGCTCCAGACGCTGATCCCCGAAACCAGCTTTCGCGCATCGGCCAGCGTGACCACGACCACGGCCATGGCCAGCGGCACCGTCACGATGGACGCGCGCACCAAGGCCAAGATGCAGGGCTATGAAGGCGAGGCCTGCGGCGACTGCGGCAACTACACGCTGGTGCGTAACGGCACCTGCATGAAGTGCAACACCTGCGGCGCGACGAGCGGGTGTAGCTGAGAAGATTGGGGTTGGGGACAGATGTTGGCGCATCTGCCCCCGGCTCTCCCGCATTAGCCTAGAACGCTGCGGGATAAGCTAGTTCGGCTCTTCCGAGTCGACATTTGAACCTAGGACATAGACGGACTTAGCGATCAATAGCGTTCTGAGTAACTCACAGGTTTGCCACCAACATATGCTCGCAGACTGTGGATTGTTTTAAGGAAAACAGATGAAACGAGAAGCTGACTTGGTGATTCCGGTTCTTGCTGTCTTAAACGAAAGCGACTCCGGAGTGCTTACTACCACGCAGATCCGCCAACTGGTTAAAGATCGGATCATGCTTTCAGTAGATGATTTGTTGCCACTTCGTAACCGGAATGACATGCGGATCGATCAAGTGATCAGAAACATCAAGTGTCATCGGGACGTGACAGGTAATCCTTTTGCAGAAGGATTGTTGGAAGCGCGGCCAAGGGGAATGGCGATTACCGACAAAGGCAGAAAGTATCTCTCAAGTTAACAGAACACGGGGCAGGTGCGCTTGCCCCGCGCGGATCGGGACGCAGGCGAGACGTACCGAGCGGTCAATATATTGAGCCTGATCCGTGAAACTGGAGGGGTGCGTGCATCCCTCCTTTTTCTTTATTGGTCAGATGTTTGTGGCGCGAAGATCACGCGTTTGGCGAAGGCTCGGCCCGCGCCAGCATCCCGAACAGATCACGCGGGTCATCAGGGTCGGCCAGCAGGTCGATCGGCTGGAAAAACGGCGTGCCGGGGATGCGGTCGCGGACGTAGCGCAGGGCGCTGAAATCCTCGATGGCGAAACCCACGCTGTCGAAAAGCGTGATCTGGCGTGCATCTGTCCGGCCCGGCGCATCACCTGTGATGACCTGCCAAAGCTCTGTGACAGGATGGTCCGGGTCAAGCTGCTGAATCTCGCCTTCGATCCGGGTCTGTTCGGGATATTCCACAAAGATCGACGACCGGCGCAAGATGTCGGGGTGCAGTTCCGTCTTGCCGGGGCAGTCGCCGCCGATTGCGTTGATATGCACGCCTGCGCCCACCATGTTGTCGGT
>NCJR01000160.1:0-5255 GCA_002282555.1 Rhodobacterales bacterium 34-62-10 | reverse complement strand
TCAGGATCGTGGCATATTGTTTGTCGGCCGTGCTGGTCGTGACGATCTGCGCCCCGAGAATGGCTTCCTCTGGGCTGGCGCATGCTGTGATCTGCAACCCGGTCCCTGCCAGATTGCGCGCAGCTTTGGCTGTGGCTGCGGGGTCGATGTCGTAAAGCCGCACATGGGTGATCCCGCAGACGGCCTGCATCGCGACGCATTGGAACTCTGACTGTGCGCCATTGCCGATCATCGCCATGGTGGTGGCCCCGGCAGGCGCCAGATGCCGGGCGGCCATGGCCGATGTCGCGGCGGTGCGGATCGCGGTCAGCAATGTCATTTCCGACAATAGCACCGGATAGCCATTATCCACCCGCGCCAGCATCCCGAGCGCCGTGACCGTCTGCAACCCGGCCCGCATGTTCCCGGGATGGCCGTTCACATATTTGAAACCGTACAGGTCTCCGTCTGACGTGGGCATCAACTCGATCACACCCACGTCCGAATGGCTGGCCACGCGCGGCGTCTTGTCGAAATGCGGCCAGCGTCGGAAGTCATCCTCGATGCAGGCGGCAAGGTCCCGCAGCACACGGGGTAGCCCGATGTGATGCACCAGGCCCATCATGTGATGGACGGAAACGAAAGGCACCAGCGCCTTGGCGGAAGGGGTCAGCATGTGAGGTGTCCTGCAAGATAAAGTCTTTTCGGCAAGCTGAGACGGCGCTCAGCCATAGGCACGGGTCTGGCGGTCGAACACGCGACGTCCAAGGGCCGAGGCCGCCAGATCGACCATAAGTTGCGCAGTGCGGCCCCGGTCGTCCAGAAAGGGGTTCAACTCGACCAGATCGAGCGAGGTCATGAGACCGGTGTCGTGCAACATCTCCATCACCAGATGCGCCTCCCGCACCGTGGCCCCGCCGGGCACAGTGGTCACCACGCCGGGCGCGGCGGCGGGGTCGATGAAATCCACATCCAGCGAGACATGCAATGCGCCACCGGCCGCCGCCACACGGTCCAGAAACACACCAAGCGGGCGGGCGATCCCGGTTTCGTCGATTTCGCGCATGTCATGGCGATGGATGGTGCTTTCCTCCAGCGCGCTGCGTTCCGCAGGATCAACGGAGCGTAATCCGATGATGCAGATATTCTGCTGCGGGATCGGGGCCAGCAGGGTGGGGAAGCCATCAAACCCCTTGCGCCCTGTCACATAGGCCAGAGGCGTGCCGTGCAAGTGCCCCGATACGCTGCTTTGCGGTGTGTGATAATCGCTATGCGCGTCAAGCCAGAGTACGAACTGCGGGCGTCCCTGTGCTGCGGCATGCGCCGCGACACCCGCCACGCTGCCCAATGAGAGGCTGTGATCCCCCCCCATGAAAATGGGCAGACCGCGCGCCATTGCGCCTTCTGCGGCCTGCGCGATGGATTGGGTCCAGCCGATCGTCTCGGCCAGCGCGTGAAGATGCGCCAGAGCCGTCTTGGGGGCGGGCACCGATGCAGGCGCAAGGTTGCCCATGTCGGTGACGCGATGTCCCAGATCGACCATCGCTTCGGCCAGCCCAGCGGTCCGATATGCATCGGGACCCATCAGGCAACCCCGGCTGCGCTTGCCGCTGTCAACCGGGCAGCCGATCAGGATGATGTCTTGTGGCGTCATGGAAGCCTCCTTTGGGGTGGGATAAGGATGTATCCTGCCATCAAGTGATGGATTGAAGCCAGCAGATTGGTCATTATGCGTCATGATCTGCCGAAACGAATGCAGGATATGACAATATGGACGATACCGACCTTGCCTTGATCGGCGCGTTGCGCCATGACGCCCGCGCCTCGTTGTCGGCGTTGTCCAATCAGCTGGGAGTGTCGCGGACGACCGTACGGACACGGATCGAACGGTTGCAGCGCCAAGGCGATATTGTGGGCTTTTCCGTGGTCCTCAAGGCCGATGTTGCGCAGGACCCGGTGCGCGGGTTGATGATGATCGCGGTCGAGGGGCGCGGCGCGGACCGTATTCTGCGTCAACTGACCAGCCTGCCTGAGGTGCGTGCCGTGCACAACACCAATGGCCGCTGGGATATGATCGTCGAGATCGGCACCGCCACGCTGGAGGATCTGGACCGTGCCCTCGCCACCATCCGACGCTTTGACGGTGTTGTCAGTTCCGAGACGAACCTTTTGCTGTCCACGCGAAAATCGGGGCGTTGAGCGCTGAGCCGCACGCATGGCGGCGCAGGGGAACCGTCCCGCGACACATACGTCATTTCCGCCGTGTCAGCGTGCCGCGCGCCACGCCATAAGCCAAAGCCCCATCAGCCCCAGCGATACGACGGCATTCCAGCTTGCCATGGACAGTCCAAGCATCTCCCATGGAACCTCATCACAGCGGACCAAGGGGGCAGCCATGATCTGTGCGAAAAGGTCCTGCGCGGATTGATCCGCGACGCCACCACCGCTGCAGGAGGCCGGTCCTTCCCACCACCTACGCTCGACGCCTGTGTGATAGCCGCCGATCAAGGCTGTCGCCAAAGCCGCCAGAGCACCTGCGCCGGCCAGAAAGCGGACGGGTAGAACCGCCAGCGCCGCAACTCCGCCAATTGCAATGGCCACACCATGCGGCCAGCGCTGCCAGATGCATAATTTGCAAGGGGCCATGCCACCGATATGCTGAAAGGCCAGCGCGCCCAGCATCAAGGCCGCTGATCCGGCGGCGGCAAGCAATATCCAGTGTCGGGCCGTCAGTGTCACAGGAAACGTACTCCATAAAATCCGGTCACGAGGATGACCACGAATACCGTGAACAGCAAGCCCAGACGCTTTTCTATGAAATCACGAATGGGTGCGCCGAACTTCCACAACAGGGCGGCCACGATGAAGAAGCGCAACCCGCGCGCAATGACCGATGTCACAACGAACGTCCCGATCGGCAGTCCGGTCCAGCCGGACATGATGGTGATGACCTTGTAAGGGAAGGGCGTGATCCCCGCGATCAGCACCGGCCAGAAGCCCAGATCGTTGAAGCGGCCATTGAACGCTTCCATGGCCGCATCCTTGCCAAGGGCCTGCAGGATGGGTTGGCCAAGCGTGTCATAGAAGTAGGCCCCGATCACATAGCCCAGAACGCCCCCCAGTACCGAGGCGATCAGTGCCACCCCGGCGATCAGCCATGCCCGGCTTGGTCGCGCCAAAATCATCGGGATCATCAGGACGTCGGGCGGGATCGGAAAGACCGAGGATTCGACAAAAGACACGATCGCCAACACCCAAAGCGCATGGCGATGCTGCGCCTGTTGCAGGGTCCAGTCATAAAGGGATCGTAACACGCCTGCCGCCTTTGCTGCGCCTTCCGTCAACGCGTTCACAGGGTCTACCGCCGCAGTCCCCTGTGGTAAACCCTGCTGCGCTGTCTATCGATACTGAACACGCGGGCCTGGGAAAAATGGCGCGTATCCGGCTGGGTATCTGCGTTTTCGACTGGACGCAGCGCTGGTCGGACGATAATCAACACAAGCGGCTGTAAGCCTGTGCGGGTGTGGCGGAATGGTAGACGCGAGGGTCTCAAACACCCTTACCTCACGGTGTGTCGGTTCGAGTCCGACCACCCGCACCAGATCCAAGTGATCTGACATGACCCAAGTGATCTGACCGGGCTCTGCGGCTGCGCCACTTCAAATCGGCATCATCTTTATCAACATAACCAGAATCATCTGCGGCTGCAGAATCAGCCGGTGTGCGATTCGGGTCTTGCGAAAGTTTGGTTAGCGATCATGATCACGCGTTAATGTGTTATTCGGCTACAGATTGACGCTGCGGCGCGAACAAACGAGGCTGCAGGCTTAACCATGAAAAGGCCTTAGTTTTGCCCTTGCCAGAACCGACGCATTGTTGCCCCTGATGAAACTGTCCTGCGGCTGGTTGACAGGGAAATCCCGATAAAAGGCAAATTTATCGCAATAAATAGAGGATTTATTGCAAGAAGAGCTGTCTGATTGTTGATATTTGGAAAACAATAATCGGACACTTGTGCGGCGCCCCGATGGGAATGTGGCGACAAGCTGTCTTTTTTCGGCAATTCTTTTGTTTGTTCGCCGCCTCGGTTGCGCTATCCCTAATCCATACCCACTGGGGGGTATAAGTCTGTAGGCCACGGGGGCGGCCGCCAACCTGAATGTGTCCATACCGGGGCGCAAGGAATGCTGCTGAATGGTTCCTTTCCAAGGAACCTTCCCACCGTGTTGTTCTGTACGACCCGCTTTTAGCGGCGTGCACGGTGCTGCCTCGTCTTTGCTTCCTCTGAGGTCACGGTTGTGAGTTTTGTGGATCGTGCCGGTTTCCGGTGCGGATGCACGTTTTGACAAGTTTGGTCGGGCTTAGCCGCGGCCAAGACTGAGGAGTAGGGCGATGAAGATCGAAGGCAAAACGCGGATAACTGGTGCTTCTGTGACCTCTCTGTGCTGCGGTGACCGCAAATGACCGTCTCGGGCACAGGTTCAAGCGACCTGATCGATACCACCTTCCTTGGGGATGCGCAGGGTGATCGGATCGACGCTGGTGATGCGACGCTTCCGGGGGCAGGGGCAAATGATGACCTTGTCTTCGCTGGTGCGGGCGATGACACGGTCTTTGCACTTCTTGGCGATGACGAGGTTTATGGCGAGGCCGGGAACGATCTGCTTCTCGGCAAGGAAGGCAACGATCTGGTCTTCGGCGGCGAGGGAACCGATATCCTTGGCGGCGCAGAAGGCAATGACACGCTGGATGGTGGGACCGAGGGCGATCTGATCTTCGCTGAGGAAGGCAACGATGTCCTGATCGGTGGCAGCGGGTCCGACACCATGGATGGCGGGCAGGACCGTGACATGTTCCTTGGCGTCACAATCGGCGACGAGATCGATGGCGGCGAGACTGGTGATGATGTCGATACCCTGGACCTCAGCACAAGCGGCCCGCTGTCGGTTGAATTCGACGCACTCAATCCCGAGAACGGGACCATCACATTTCTGGATGCCGAGGGTGCCGCGACTGGTACGGCGCGGTTTGTGAATATCGAGCGGGTTATCCTGACCGATACCACGACACCGGTGGCCAGCCCCGATACCGCGACCACGGCCGAGGATGCGCCGGTCGTGATCGACGTGCTGGGCAATGATACCGATCCCAACGGCGATCCGCTGACCGTGACCGGGGCGACTGCACCCAACGGCACTGTGGCGATCAACCCCGATGGCACCCTGACCTATACGCCCGATCCTGATTTCAACGGCCCGGATGAGATTTCCTATACC
>NCJR01000518.1 GCA_002282555.1 Rhodobacterales bacterium 34-62-10 | reverse complement strand
AGTGACGAGGCTTTTGATGACAACCCTTCCCCTTGCGCAGACACCCTCTCTCGGCGCGCTGGCCTCCGCCAGCTTCCGCATCGGCTGTCTCGGTTTTGGAGGTCCGGCGGGGCAGATCGCGCTGATGCACCGTGTCTTCGTGGAAGAGAAGCGGTGGATCAGCGAAGACGAATACCTGCACGCCCTTAACTACTGCATGCTCCTTCCCGGCCCGGAAGCGCAGCAGCTGGCCACCTATGCTGGCTGGCGCCTGAAGGGCGTGGCGGGCGGGGTGATTGCCGGGCTCCTGTTCGTACTGCCCGGCGCGCTCGTCGTGTTCGCGCTCACCTGGCTTTATGCGGTCTGGGGAACGGTCCCCCTGGTAGCCGCCCTCTTCTATGGGGTGAAGGCAGCGGTCATCGGCTTCATCCTCGAAGCGCTGGTAAAGGTTGGGCGCCGGGCCCTCAAGGGGCCGCAGGATGTGGCCGTTGCGGCAACCGCATTCCTTGCCCTGTTCCTGTTTCAGCTGCCCTTCCCGCTGGTGATTGGCCTTGCCGCAGGCATTGGCCTCGCACGCAGCTTCTCACAGCCCACACCTGCGGCAGTGCCCCTTCCGATCAACCCGAGAAAGGCAAACGGTGTGAAAGCGCTGCGAGCAGCGGTCAGCTGGGGAGCGCTCTGGTTTGCGCCCCTGATTGCCGCGATGGTGATGCTCGGGCCAGAACACGTGCTTACCAGGGTCGGTATTTTCTTCTCCAAGCTGGCCGTGCTCACCTTTGGCGGCGCCTACACCGTGCTGGCCTATCTGCAGCAGCAGGCAGTTGAGGCTGAAGGCTGGCTCACTGCGCCACAGATGATCGACGGCCTCGGCCTGGCTGAAACGACACCGGGCCCGCTGGTGCTGGTCAACCAGTTCGTGGGCTTCATGGCGGGCTGGCAGGCAGATGGTGGCGGGCTCGCGCTGGCGGCGGCGGCGGCGCTCATGGCCAGCTGGTGTACGTTCGCGCCCTCCTTCGCCTGGATCTTCGCCGGCGCGCCGTTTGCCGAAGGCCTGCGCCGCAGCCGTATGGCGGCCGGCATGCTACAGTCGGTCACAGCGTCGGTCTTTGGCATCATCGCCAAG
>NCJR01000159.1 GCA_002282555.1 Rhodobacterales bacterium 34-62-10 | reverse complement strand
CAGGTTGACCTGCAGTTGCTGTTCGAACTCCTCCGCAGAAATCGACTCGATCGGCCCGATGGTGGCGCGCCATCGCGGGGCGCGCGCCGCCGCCTGAGCCGTCACAGCCCTATGCCGGATAGCCATATCGCGCGATATGGGCCCAGATATCCTGATTGATCCGCGCCAGATCGGTGATCGCCTTGCGGATCGTGTCCATCGCCGCCGCGTCCAGATCAAGGGTCTGGCCCATGCGGATTCCGTCCTTGCGATCCGCGATGCGCATCAGGATCGATTTCGGCGGCCCGCCGTCGGGATCAAAGGCATAGATGCAATGGTTGAAGCGGTTGCGCGCGCCTGACAGCTTCATCATCTCGCGCGTCAGCCGCAGGACGCCGTCGCGTTCTGCAGGTGGCTGATGGTCCATCTTGGCCAGTCGTTCGACCAGATCGACCCGCGCCCGGGTAGTGTTGAGCGTGAGAAAGATCACGGTCGCCACATCCTTGGTCGTTCCCGACAGCCCCGCGATCAGATGCAACAACAGGCTTTCGGTATTGGTCCAGGTATAGTTCAGCCGCCCCACCAACAGCAGAATATCATCAAAATCCGTGGGTTGCGGGGCAATATTGACGGATTTCTGCACGCTCATCGCCCCTCTCCCAAATGGCGGGACAGATACCATGTCGCGGCCTCGGTCCGGTTGCGCGCGCCGATCTTGGTGATCGCATTGTGCAGATGCAGCTTTACCGTATGTTCCGACAGCGACATCGTATGGGCGATGGTCTTGTTGCGCCCGCCTTGGCTGACAAGGGCCAGAACCTCTTTCTCGCGTCGCGTCAGTCCCGGATCCGCGTCCATGCCATCCATCCCGGCGGCTGCCCTGACAGGCTCTGGCGGCACCGAAGGCATGTCGCGGTGGTGGTCCGGTGCGGGTGTTGCTGGCGTCTTTTCAGGCACCGCCGGTCCCATCAACTCGCCCGCCGCGATGAACTGTCCCGCCAGCACCAGCCGCAGCATCGAAGACCACGGGCAGATCGGCAGGTTCATCGGCAGCAGCAGGATATCCATCAGACGTGGCGTCGCAGCCCGCTCGTGCAGCAACCTGCGCGCCAGTGTGGGATCGCGGTAAGCCAGAATCCAATCCGCCTCGGGCAGATCGGCCTTGTAGAGGTCGATATTGCGGAACACCTCGGCGGCCATACGGTCGTCGAAGAACACCTTTCGCACGATGATTGCGGGATCATGAATCAGTGCCGCCAGATCGCGCAGCGCATCAAGGCGCAACGCGTGGACACCGCCCGCTTCCTGCTCGGCAATGCGCAGGATCGAATTTGGAAATACCAGAGCACTACCTACAAACAGAAAAATATCTGTAATGCCGCTACGGTTGCGAAAACGCGCAGCATCGCTTGTCTCGCGTTCAAACATGGCACCCCCCCAGGTCTTCAAACGCAGAATATGTCAATAAAATGGCCGCTCGGTTCAGTCTCCTTCACTGTCTCGGCCCGCCATACATATAACATTTCGCTAGGCTTCGGAACTAGCCGAACGATTAAGGTCACATTATGACGGTTCATCCGGCCACGGATCGCCGGCAGTTTCGCCCTTGTATACAAGGCCCGCACACCAGAAAGGCAGCATCGGGGCGCAGCCTGTCCTTTGGAATAGGCTGGAAGATCATGTCGTTAGATCAACCTAAAGAGTAGTTTTATGATCCGCTCTCTTGTCCGCGATCCGGCGTCACACTGGTCCGCCATCCACGACAAATGATCTATCACCATTTGATTACTGACTGTTTCTGATTCCGCGACAGTTAGAAATGTCATTTTTATTCAAACACTTAACTCCTCCCTAATCCTTTGTCCAACTTCCCGAATCCCCTGTTGCAATGGGACCTTGCGGATGTCGCCCGGTTTTTTCGGGGCGCCAATTTCGCACAGTTCATTTTCACCGGCCGACTGGCCTGCACATCACATGCGACCACCGGCCCGCAGCGGCCAGCGCCCCGATCCTTGTGATCAGGACGATGGCCCCCTGCACCCGGACGGAAAGGAGGACCTCGGACACGACCGCACTACACGGGCCGATCTGCAGGTATGGCAGTATCCGCAATCCAGCCCGTATCGACGCAATCTGAAACCAACCCTGCCCGGCAGTTGTCACTTTCGAGATGATTGGTGGCCAGCCGGGCAAACTGGAGGACTACGATATGGTCAAGAGAAACAGCACCACCAACAACAACAATTTCATGATCGACGATCTGACGGTCGAGGATCTTGACGCGAATTTCGACACCGACATCACCGTCGAGACCGCCGATATCGAGCTTGACGCGCAAGCGCAGGAGCAAGAGCAGACCACGGATGTCGACACCGATGTGGACCAGGGCCAAGGCCAGGATCAGGGCCAGGGCCAGGATCAGGGACAGGGTCAGGATCAGGGCCAAGGTCAGGATCAGGGCCAGGGTCAGGATCAGGGCCAGAGCACCGAACAGGGCCAGGGTCAGATCCAGGGTCAGGCCGTGGACAATACCAACGGCAACAATGACAACTCCAACGCGAACTCTGTGAATATCGACTTTGGCGGTGGCGAGTGGATCCCGCGCGACGACGATGTGATCGATATCGACCTTGAGGGGGGATCGTCCATCGACGACGTTTTCGCCGTGGGCGGGGACATGGAATATGATCCCGGCAATGATCTGGATCTGAGCGATGTCCTGAACGACCTGACCTTCGGCGCAGGCAATTCCAACGCATTTGCCATCGGCCAGACGAACAACCTGACCGACAATGATACGCTGGATAGCCCCACTGTGGGCAATTACAGCACCTTCGAACAGAATGGCGATGCCAATGGCGGCCGGGCCTCGGCTGAAGAAGGGATCGGCGTCTCGTCGGACGGTGCGAACGGCGGCGGTGATGTCGATGCCAATGGCGGCGACGCAGCAGGCGGAACTGCCATGGGTGGCTTTGCCGGATCCGGAACCGACGGCGACAGCGACGGCGGCGCGGCGGATGCCGACGGCGGCGATGGCGGCGCGGCCAATACCATCGGCGGCTCAGCTTTGGGGCTGGCGGCGGGCGACGCCGGCACGGACAGCGACAGCAGCGGCGGTGCCGGTGGCAGCGCGCGTGCCGCATCGGGTGCCGACAACGACGCCGACAGCGATCAGGACGGTGATGCCGATGGCGGTGACAGCGGCGATGCCGGTGCGCTGGGTGTGGGCCTTGGGGTCGGGCTTTCGGGTGCGCAATCCGATGCCTCTGATGCCGATGGCGGCGATGCGGGTGCCGATGGCGCCGGGCTTGGCCTTGGTCTGTCCGGTGCAGGTGCGATGGCCGGTGGCGGCACGGGCGGCAGTTCGGGGGCTGATGCGGATGCAGATGCCGATGCGGATGCCGATACCGACGCCGACAGCGATGGCGGCAGCGGCGGCGATTCGGGTGCACTGGGTCTGGGCGCAGGTCTGGGTGCGGCGGAATCCGATGCCGACAGCCAGTCCAATGGCGGACCGGCAGGTGCGCTGGCCGGAACCCTGGGCGGCGGCCTGCTGGCTGCGGCGCTGGCCAATGCAGAAGGCGGCGATGCCGGTAGCGGTGCCACATCCGGCAACGCCTCGGGCAGCGGCACGGGCACGGGCAGCGGCAGCTCCAACGGCGGGGATGTCGGTGCGACGAACGCCACGGCAGGTGACGCTGACGCCACGGCCGACGGCATGGCCGATGCCGACAGCGATGGCGGCATGGGCGGCGGCGGCACGGCAGACGCCGCATCCGACGGCACCGGAACCGGCACGGGCACAGGCGGCAACGCCGCAGGCGGTGCTGCGGCCAATGCCTCGGATGCCATGTCCGATGCCGCAGGCGACGGGGCTGGCGATGCCGCAGCCGATAGCGGCAACGGTGGTCTGGCAGAGGTCTTTGCGTCCAGCGACATCGACGGCTCGGCGGACAGCATGGCCGAAGCGATTGCCGGCTATGGTGGCGCAGGCTGGTCCGATGACGACGCCAGCAACATGACCGATCTGGCGGCATCCGCAGGCACCAGCGGCGGCACCGGCGGCGCATCCGGCATGGCCGGGGCAACCGGTGGCATGGGTGGCGACATCATGGGTGGCGATGCCATCGGTGGGGCCGGCACCGTGGGCGACGCCATGGGCGGCTGGGGTGGCACGGCCACCACGGGTGCCGGTGGCGCGGGCGGCAACGGCGGCTCCTGGGGCTCGGGCAATGGCGACGACGGTTTCGTGACCGGCGAATCCTATGCCTCGGCTGCGGCGGCGGTGAACCTGACGGCGTTCAACCAGAACATCGTGATGGGCGCCAACGTTCTGGGCAATGCGGTCGACATGACCGTGGTCGGCGGTGGCATGACATCCACCGCGGTCGGCGACGACGACCTCTGAGCCCGCATAGCGAACAGTGGGGCCGGCATGATCGGCCCCACACATAGGCAAGGCACCGCACCAGCCGGTGCGATCAGGAAAGTCGGGGGATCAGAGCATGGCACTTGACCGCATCAGCGAAGAAATCGCCCATTTCGTGGGCCTGTTCCATCTTGAGAGCGAGGCCGCGAAACTGCGGCTGGAGTATCAGGCCTTTCGGGTGCAGACCGATGCACCCACGCTTGATCCGCTGAAAGACGACCCTTTCGCAGGCGAGCATGACCTGAAGCTGCGCGATCTGAAGGTCGGGCTGAAACATCCCGACAAGGTGCCGCCATCCGACCGGCCCGACAGCCCCAACAGCAGCACCACCTCTCCGCCCGCCCCCGATGCGCCGCCCCTGATGCCGCAGGCACAAGATCTGGCCACGCCCGAGGGCCCGGCCCTGCCGATGATCAGCATCTCGGTCAGCAATCCGATGATCGAAATCCTGCCCAATTCCATCGTCATGACGATCGAACAGACGGCTTTTCTGACCGACGACGATCTGCTGGTTTTCGACGGCAGCGCGATCTTCACCGATCCCGCCCTGTTTCTGACCTTGCTGCAGGATCTGGGCGAACTGGCACAGACCCTGTCGCTGATCAATCCATGGCTCTGGAACCCCGCGGATGGCAGCATTCTGGAGGCCGCCAAGCAGATGGCCGACACCGTCGCCGCCGCCGAAATCCCCCAGATCGAGGGGCTGGATGCCGTGATCCTGCGCGGCGAGGCGGCCGAGGGCATTTTCGTCAACGGCGAACGCGTGGATGAGGCGCCCGAGATCACCGATCTGCTGCCCGCCTTCTTGCAGGCCAAGGCCGAAGGAGCCAAGGCCGAGGCCGCTGCGGACGACACGGCGCGGTCCGATGGGGTGACC
>NCJR01000158.1 GCA_002282555.1 Rhodobacterales bacterium 34-62-10 | reverse complement strand
CTGGGCGGGGCCGGTTTTGGCCGCGAGGGGGTGCATGCCGCCGAGGTGATCGGGGTGGCAGGTGTCGAGCGGCAGTTTGACGATTTGCTCCGCGATCCGGCGCGCGGCGGGCAACCGCTGGAACTGTCGCTGGACCTGACGATCCAGGCCGCCACCGAGGAAGTGCTGGCGGGCGGGATGCGTCTTTTGAACGCCAAGGGTGCTGCCGCCGTTCTGATGGATGTGCATACGGGCGAGGTGATTTCCATCGCGTCCTTGCCGGATTTCGATCCCAATGACCGCCCCGCGCTGCCAACCAAGGGCCGCCCCGATGACAGCCCGCTGTTCAACCGGGTGGTGCAGGGCACCTATGAGCTGGGCTCGACCTACAAGATCTTTACGGTGGCGCAGGCGCTGGAACTGGGGATGGTGACGCCCGATACGATCATCAACACCAAATCGCCGATGACATGGGGCCGCCACCGGATCAGCGATTTCCGCAACTATGGACCGGAACTGACGGTGTCCAAGGTGATCGAGAAATCCTCGAACGTGGGCACCGCGCGCATGGCGATCGAGATCGGTGCCGAGCGTCAGCGCGACTTTCTGGGCCAGCTGGGTCTGTTGGAGGCCACGAAATTCGAGATGGTCGAAGCGCGGGGCGGCAAGCCGCTATTGCCTGCGCGTTGGTCGGAACTGTCCACGATGACGATCTCCTATGGTCACGGCATCTCGGCCACGCCGCTGCATCTGGCGGCGGCCTATGCTGCGATGGTCAATGGCGGCACCAAGGTCGAGCCGACCCTGCTCAAGCAGAATGGCCCGCAATTCGGGGCGCGCGTGATTTCCGAGCGCACATCCGAGCAGTTGCGCCGGATGCTGCGCCTGACCGTCAGTCAGGGCACGGCCAGTTTCGGCGATGTGCCGGGCTATGCGGTGGGCGGCAAGACCGGCAGCGCCGACAAGCCACGTCTGGACGGGCGCGGATACGAGACGGACAAGGTTCTGGCCACCTTTGCCGCGACCTTTCCGTCGCATGATCCGAAATATGTGCTGATCGTCACGCTGGACGAGGCGGTCGAGACCTCAGGCTCGGAACCGCGCCGGACTGCGGGCTGGACCGCTGTGCCCGTCGCCGCCGAAGTGATCCGTCGCGTCGCCCCGCTGCTGGGCCTGCGACCCGAGATTGAACCGGCGGAATTGACAGGTATAACGCTGACATCGAACTGACACTGATTTGCGAGGGGCGCGGTGGGGCAGGCAAAAACATTGGCGCAGCTTGGCCTGACCGCCAAATCGGGGCGGGCGGCGATGATCACGGGGCTGGCGGTGGACAGCCGACAGGTCAAGGACGGTTATCTGTTCGCGGCGCTGCCCGGCACCAAGATGCATGGCGGCGCGTTCATCCAATATGCCTTGCGGATGGGCGCAGGCGCTGTGCTGACCGACGCGGAAGGCGCGCGGATCGCCGCCGCCGAGCTTGCGGCATCGGACGCCGCGCTGATCGTGGCCGAGGACCCGCGTCAGGCGCTGGCCTATGCCGCCGCGCTGTGGTTTGGCGCGCAGCCTGCCACGATGGTGGCCGTCACCGGCACCAATGGCAAGACATCCGTCGCCACCTTTACCCGCCAGATCTGGGAGGCGCTGGACCTGCCCGCCGTCAACCTTGGCACCACCGGGGTTGAGGGCGCGTTCGAGGCCCCGCTGATGCATACCACGCCCGAGCCGATCACCCTGCACCGTGTGCTGGCCGAGGCTGCGGCCGCAGGTGTCACCCATGCCGCGATGGAGGCATCCAGTCACGGTCTGGCGCAGCGCCGTCTGGACGGGGTGCAGCTGATGGCGGCGGGTTTCACCAATCTGACGCAGGACCATCTGGATTATCACCCTGATTTTGCGGATTATTTCAACGCCAAGGCGGGGCTGTTCGATCGCGTGTTGCCGGTGGATGGCACAGCGGTGATCAATATCGACGACAGTTACGGCCATCAGATGGCCGGTGTTGCGCGCACGCGTGGCCAAGAGGTGATGACCGTGGGTCGCCGCGAGGGGGCCGATCTGCATCTGGCCGCGCAGCGGTTCGATGCGACGGGGCAGAGTATTCTGGTAAGGTTTCGCGGCAAAAGCTATCGCGCCGATCTTGCGCTGATCGGCGGGTTTCAGGCGGAAAACGTGTTGCTGGCCGCGGGGCTGGTCATCGCCTGCGGCGCCGATCCTGACCGCGTGTTCGAGACCTTGCCGCATCTGACGACCGTGCGGGGCCGGATGCAACTGGCCGCGACGCGCGACAATGGCGCGGCGGTGTTCGTGGATTACGCCCATACGCCGGATGCGGTGGCCACCGCATTGAAGGCGATGCGCCCGCATGTGATGGGGCGGCTGGTCGCGATCATCGGCGCGGGTGGCGACCGTGACACCACCAAACGGCCCCTGATGGGGGCGGCTGCGGCCGAACATGCCGATGAGGTGATCGTGACCGATGACAACCCCCGCTCGGAGGACCCCGCGTTGATCCGTGCTGCGGTGATGGCGGGCATTCCTGCTGATGCGCTTGTGCATGTGCGCGAAGTGGGCGACCGGGCCGAGGCGATCCTGCGCGGCGTTGATGCGCTTGGCCCCGGTGACGCGCTGCTGATTGCGGGCAAGGGGCATGAGACCGGGCAGACCGTGGGCGATATGGTGCTGCCCTTTGATGATGTGGAACAGGCCAGCGTTGCCGTGGCCGCATTGGATGGGGGGCAGGCATGACCCCGCTCTGGACCGCTGCGGATGCCGTGGCCGCGACCGGCGGCACATCCACGACCGATTGGCAGGCGACGGGCGTGTCCATCGACACGCGCACGATCCAGCCGGGTGATCTGTTCGTGGCGCTGAAAGCCGCGCGCGACGGGCATGAGTTCGTGGCGGCAGCCTTGGCCAAAGGCGCTGCGGCGGCACTTGTCACGCATCGCCCTGAGGGTGTGGCGGCGGATGCGCCCTTGCTGATCGTGGCGGATGTGCTGCGCGGTCTTGAGGATCTGGGCCGCGCGGCGCGCGCCCGCACGCAGGCGCGTGTGGTGGCCGTGACCGGATCGGTGGGCAAGACATCGACCAAGGAAATGCTGCGCTGCGTGCTGTCCGGCCAAGGGCGCACCCATGCGGCCGAGGCCAGTTACAACAACCATTGGGGCGTGCCGCTGACGCTGGCGCGGATGCCTGCGGACACCGAATATGCGGTGGTCGAGATCGGGATGAACCACCCCGGCGAGATCGCGCCCTTGGCGCAGATGGCGCGGCCCCATGTGGGGATGGTCACCATCGTCGCCGCCGCCCATCTTGAGGCGTTCGAGAATCTGGAGGGGATCGCGCATGAGAAAGCCTCGATCCTGACCGGGCTGGAACCGGGGGGCGTGGCGGTGCTGAACGGGGACCTTGCGACCTCGCCGATCCTGCTGGACTGGGCTAGGCGCTATGCCGCGCGCACGATCACATTCGGCCAGAGCGCGCGCGTGCATCACCGCGTGACCGATATCACGCTGTGCGATCAGACCACCGTGGTGCATGGCCGCGCATGGCGCCGCCCGATCCTGTTCAAGGTGCAGGCTCCGGGGCGGCATTTCGCGGTCAATGCGATGGGCGTGATGGCGGTGGCCCATGCGCTGCATCTGAACCCGGTGCTGGCGGCCAATGATCTGGGCAGCTGGCAGCCCCCCGCCGGGCGCGGCACGCGCGAGCGGTATCTGCTCGATCCGCTGACGGATGATCTTTATTTCGACCTGATCGACGATGCCTTCAACGCCAACCCCACCTCGATGGAGGCCGCCCTTGAAGTGCTGGCCGCCGCACAGCCGCGTGACGGGCTGGGCCGGGTCAAATATGGCCGCCGTATCGCCGTTCTGGGCGATATGCTGGAGCTTGGCCCCGAGGAGATGGCCCTGCATGCGGGGCTGGCCGATCTGCCGCATATGGGCAAGCTGAGCCTTGTGCATTGCGTGGGCCCCCGGATGCGCGCCCTGTGGGAGGCCTTGCCCGAGGCCAAGCGCGGGGAATGGACCGACACCGCCGATGCCTTGGCCGGGCGCGCGCATCGGCTGGTGGATGCGGGGGATATCCTGCTGGTCAAGGGCTCCAAGGGCAGCAAGGTCAGTCTGGTGGTTGACGCGCTGCGCAAACTGGGCCATGCCGCGCCGCAACCGGACAAAGGGACAGAGTAGATGCTTTATTGGTTGACCGCACTCTCGGATGGCGGCGATGTCTTCAACCTGTTCCGCTATATCACCTTCCGTGCGGGGGGTGCCTTCATGACGGCGCTGATCTTTGGCTTCCTGTTCGGACGGCCCCTGATCAACGTGCTGCGCAAGCGGCAGGGCAAGGGGCAACCGATCCGCAATGACGGACCCGAGGGGCATTTCGTCAAGGCGGGCACGCCCACGATGGGCGGTCTGCTGATCGTGGGGGCGCTTCTGACCTCGACCCTGCTCTGGGCGCGGCTGGACAATCCCTTCATCTGGATCGTGCTGTTTGTCACCATGTCCTTTGCCGCCATCGGCTTTGCCGATGACTATGCCAAAGTGTCCAAGCAGAACACCAAGGGCGTGTCGGGCAAGGTCCGCATGGCGCTGGGTCTGCTGGTGGCGGCCATCGCGGGCTATTGGGCGGCGCAATACCACCCGGCGGAACTGACCAACCAGCTGGCCTTTCCGGTGTTCAAGGAAACCCTGCTGAACCTTGGCTTTCTGTTCGTGCCCTTTGCGATGATCGTGATCGTCGGCTCCGCCAATGCGGTGAACCTGACCGATGGTCTGGACGGTCTGGCCATCATGCCGGTGATGATCGCGTCCGGCACGCTGGGTGTCATCGCCTATGCGGTGGGGCGGGTGGATTTCACCGAATATCTGGACGTGCATTACGTGCCGGGCACGGGCGAGATCCTGATCTTTGTCGCCGGGCTGATCGGCGGCGGTTTGGGTTTCTTGTGGTATAACGCGCCCCCTGCGGCGGTGTTCATGGGCGATACCGGCTCTCTGGCGCTGGGCGGTGCCTTGGGCGCGATTGCGGTGTCGACCAAGCACGAGATCGTGCTGGCCATCGTCGGCGGTCTGTTCGTGGTCGAGGCGCTGAGCGTGATTATTCAGGTGCTTTATTTCAAACGCACCGGCAAACGCGTCTTCCTGATGGCGCCGATCCATCACCACTACGAGAAGAAGGGCTGGGCGGAATCCACCATCGTGATCCGCTTCTGGATCATCTCGCTGATCCTTGCGATGATCGGTCTGGCGACGCTGAAGGTCCGCTGAGGCGACCCCTCGGTCAGCCCTTGCGGGCTTCCTCGGGA
>NCJR01000157.1 GCA_002282555.1 Rhodobacterales bacterium 34-62-10 | reverse complement strand
AGGCTGTCATGCTCCGTCCCTCCTCAGGCGCCCAGCAGTTTTTCGACCGCAGCAATAGCGGCCGGTGCATTCGCCGCATCCGCCCCGCCGCCCTGCGCCATATCGGGCCGGCCACCGCCGCCTTTGCCGCCCAGTTCGGCCACCGCCGCCCGCACCATCTCGACCGCCGAGACGCGATCCGTAAGGTCCGCCGTCACCCCGGCGGCCACCGCCGCCTTGCCATCCGCATCCGCGATCAACAGCACGGCACCCGAACCAAGCCGCGCCTTATGTTCATCAATCAAGGCGGGAAGGTCCTTGCCCGAGACACCCGACATCACCTGAGACATGAAGGCTATGCCGTTGATATCCTTGGCCTCAGCCGTCTGCCCTTGTCCCGCGCCACCGGCCATGGCCAGTTCGCGGCGCAGCTGTGCCACCTCATTGGACAGGGCCCGCCGCTCATCCAGCAGGGCGCGCAGACGATCCGCCAGATCACCGGGCTGGGCTTTCAACACCTCACTGACCTGCGCCAGACGCTGCGATTCAGCCCGGATATGCTCCATCGCCGCCGCCCCGGTCAGGGCTTCGATCCGCCGCACCCCGGCGCTGGAGGCACTGTCGCCCAGAATGACGCAAGCCCCGATATCCCCGGTCCGCGCCACATGGGTGCCGCCGCACAGTTCAATGGACCATGTCTTGCCGTCGTGACCCTTGCCGGTATCGGCACGCCCCATCGACACGACCCGCACCTCATCGCCGTATTTCTCGCCAAACAGCGCCTGCGCGCCGATGGCCCGTGCATCGTCGGGCGTCATGATCCGCGTCTCGACCGGGCTGTTCTGGCGGATGAAATCATTCACCTGCGTGCTGACCCGGGCCAGTTCATCCGCTGTCAAAGCCTTGGAATGGCTGAAGTCAAAGCGCAACCGATCCGGCGCGTTCAACGATCCGCGCTGCGCCACATGGTCGCCCAGCGTCTCGCGCAGCGCCTCGTGCAGCAGATGGGTGGCCGAGTGATGCGCGCGGATCGCCGCGCGGCGGGTGTGATCGACCTCAAGCGCGCCGTGGCTGCCCTTGGCGACCGTGCCTTCGACCACCTCACCGAAATGGATGAACACGCCCGCGGATTTGCGCGTATCGGTGATCCGCACCAGCAGATCATGGCCGCGCAGATAGCCGGTATCGCCGACCTGCCCGCCACTTTCGGCATAGAACGGGGTCTGGTTCATGACGATCTGCACGCTCTCACCCGCTTTGGCAGAGGCGACCTCGGACCCGTCACGCACCAGCGCCATCACCTGACCTTCGGCGATTTCGGTGTCATAGCCCAGAAAATCCGTGGCCCCATGCGCTTCGGCAATATCGAACCAGATCGTCGCATCGGCGGCCTCGCCACTGCCGGACCATGCGGCGCGCGCCTTGGCCTTCTGCTCGGCCATGGCCGCGTTGAAGCCATCCGTATCGACGCTGCGCCCCTTTTCGCGCAGCGCATCCTGCGTCAGATCCAGCGGGAAGCCGAATGTGTCATACAATTTGAACGCCGCCGCCCCCGGCAGCGCCGCATCCTCGGGCAGGTCGGCCAGTTCGTCGTCCAGCAGGCGCAGACCACGCTCCAGCGTTTGCTTGAACCGCGTCTCCTCCAGCCGCAATGTCTCCTCGATCAGAGCCTGCGCGCGCGACAATTCCGGGTAGGCCGCCCCCATCTGGCGCACCAAAGCGGGCACCAGTTGATGCATCACCGGGTCTTTCGCCCCCAGCAGATGCGCGTGCCGCATCGCACGCCGCATGATCCGGCGCAAAACATAGCCGCGCCCGTCATTGGACGGCATAACCCCGTCCGCGATCAGGAACGAGGTCGAGCGCAGATGGTCCGCGATCACTCGATGATGCGTCTTGCCCGGCCCGTCCGGATCGGTCGAGGTGGCATGCGCGCTGGCCTCGATCAGGCTGCGGATCAGGTCGGTCGCATAATTGTCATTCGTGCCCTGCAACAGCGCCGCGACACGCTCGATCCCCATGCCGGTATCGATGGATTGCGCCGCCAATTCGCGCCGACTGCCATCCTCGAACTGTTCATATTGCATGAAAACAAGGTTCCAGATCTCGACGAAACGGTCGCCATCCTCCTCCGGGCTCCCGGGAGGGCCGCCCCAGATGTGATCGCCATGATCGAAGAAAATCTCGGTGCACGGACCGCAAGGCCCTGTCGGTCCCATCATCCAGAAGTTGTCATTGGTGGGAATGCGGATAATCCGGTCGTCCGACAGGCCCGCGACCTTTTTCCAGATATTCGCCGCCTCGTCATCGGTGTGATAGACCGTGACCAGCAGACGGTCCTTGGGGATGTCGAAATCCTTCGTCAGCAATTCCCAGGCAAAGGGGATCGCCTCGGACTTGAAATAATCGCCAAAGCTGAAATTTCCCAGCATTTCAAAGAAGGTATGATGCCGCGCCGTATAGCCGACATTGTCCAGATCGTTATGCTTGCCGCCCGCGCGCACACATTTCTGCGCCGTGGTCGCGCGTTTGTAATCCCGATGCTCGACCCCGGTGAACAGGTTCTTGAACTGCACCATGCCCGAATTGGCGAACATCAAGGTGGGATCGTTGCGCGGCACCAACGGGCTCGAGGGGACAACCTCATGGCCCTGCTTGGCAAAATAGGACAGAAAGGTCGATCGGATATCGTTCAACGTGGGCATGTGCGGGCTTTCCGGAAAGGTCACGGGGTTTGCGCTGATGTAACGGGCACAGACGCGCCTGTCCACAGGTGCGTGGCGCGGATGAGTGTCTACAGCGTTTCGATTTTACCTTGACATAAAATTTATCGCCTCACGCGTTGAAATCTTGGATTTCAGGCAGCGTCAGGTGATTCAGGTTAAATCGATAGCGTTTTAATGCAAAAGGCCCGCTGCTTGCAGCGGACCTTTCACCTCTTTGCCAAGGGCTGGCGCGGTCAATCCACCACGTCCGCCTCGTCCGACGTTTCAGCGCCCATGTTGAAGTCAAGCCCGTGCGAGGCGCGGATCTTGTCTTCAATCTCCAGCGCGACTTTGGGGTTGTCGCGAAGGTATTGCTTGGAATTCTCGCGCCCCTGCCCCATGCGTTCATCGCCATAACTGAACCAGGCGCCCGATTTCTCGACGACACCGGCCTTGACCCCCAGATCCAGCAATTCACCGGTCTTGGAAATCCCTTCACCATACATGATGTCGAATTCCACCTGCTTAAAGGGCGGCGCCACCTTGTTCTTCACGACCTTGACGCGGGTTGCGTTACCCACAACCTCGTCGCGGTCCTTGATCGAACCGATCCGGCGGATATCCAGACGGACCGAGCTGTAGAATTTCAGCGCATTGCCGCCCGTCGTCGTCTCGGGGCTGCCGAACATCACGCCGATCTTCATCCGGATCTGGTTGATGAAGATCACCATGCAATTCGAACGGCTGATCGATCCGGTCAGCTTGCGCATGGCCTGACTCATCAGGCGGGCCTGAACGCCGACATTGCTGTCGCCCATATCGCCCTCAAGCTCGCTTTTCGGGGTCAGGGCGGCAACGCTGTCAACCACAACCATGCTGACCGCACCCGAGCGCACCAGCGTGTCCACAATCTCAAGCGCCTGTTCACCGGTGTCCGGCTGGCTGATCAGCAGTTCTTCAAGGTTCACACCAAGTTTCTTGGCGTATTGCGGATCAAGTGCGTGTTCCGCATCGACAAAGGCGCAGATACCGCCTTTTTTCTGCTCTTCCGCCACGCAATGCAGCGTCAGTGTGGTCTTGCCCGAGCTTTCGGGGCCATAAATCTCGATGATGCGCCCCTTGGGAAGCCCACCAATTCCCAGGGCGATATCAAGGCCAAGCGAGCCTGTTGATGTCGCCTCGATGTCGCGCATCACATGTTCACCACCGAGCTTCATGATGGAGCCCTTGCCGAACTGCCGCTCGATCTGTGCCAGTGCGCTGTCCAGCGCCTTTTGCTTGTCCGCGTTTTTCTTGCTGTCCATTGAAAGAAGATCTGCCATTGCCATTGTTATGACCCCTTATTCCACACCCGGTCGCGGGCGGCAACGTTTGCCTGTGTTCCTGTCTTGTTCTTGTTGTCGGTTATGAGATCAAAACAGGAACATTTCAAGAAGAATCTTTATCGTTCCACTCTTGTCCAAACAGGTTAAGGAGTGGTTTATTGATCCGGCGATCCGGGTCCGACTTTTAAGTGAGGGGTATGATGCTTGTGTTCTGGAAACAGGGTCTGGTGTTCTTGTCGGTTCCCAAGACCGGAACAACCGCCTGGGAAGAGGCGCTTGCCCCGCATGCCTCCATCGCGGTGCTGGATCCGCCCGACCTCAAACATGCGCCGCTTTACCGCTACAATCGCTTTTTTCGCCCCATGTTCGAAAAGGTTGGCCCCGACCAGCGGATGGAGACCCTGGCTGTGGTGCGCGAGCCGATCAGTTGGCTGGGAAGCTGGTATCGTTTCCGGCGCCGCCCCTCCATGGCGGGCAAGGCCAATGCGACATTCGATGTGACCTTCGATGATTTCGTAAATGCCTATCTGGAAGGCAACCCACCGGCTTTCGCGAATGTCGGCAGTCAGGCCAAGTTTCTGGAACCCCGTCCCAATGGCACGGCGGTGGATCATTTCTTCCGCTACGAGGATCAGGCGTCCCTGCTGGCCTTTCTTGAGGCGCGGCTGGGTCTGCGAATCGCCTTGCCGCGCAGCAATGTCTCGCCCGAGATGGAGCTCTCGTTGACGCAGGACACAGAGCGTCGGCTGCGGCGCAAATGCGCCGAGGATTTCGCCCTGTGGGACGGGATAAGCACTGGCGGTCACTGACGCCTTTCGCCCGGATCAGTGCAATTGGCCTTTCACCGTTTCCGTCAGTTCGTTCAGGGAAAATGGCTTTGGCAGAAAAACCGAATTGGGAATGCTGGCCTGCGCATCGCCAAAGGATTCCTCGGCATAGCCGGATACGAAGACGACGCGCACGCCGGGCCGCTGCTTGAGCGCCTCTCGCACCCAACTGGGTCCGTCCATCCCGGGCATGATCACATCGGTGACAAAGATATCGACACTCAGGCCCGGGTCTTCGAGCGTCCGAAGGGCTTGCTCGGCCGACTCCGCCTCGATCACCGTGTAGCCCCGCAGCCGCAAAGCGCGCGAGGCGAAGGCGCGCACCGGGGCTTCGTCCTCGACCAGAAGAACCACGCCGTCGCCGTAACGCGCGGCCTGACTGCGGATCGCCGGGGGACTGGGGTGTTCAAGGGGTTGCGGCACAAGGTCATGGCCCGGAAACAGCAATGTGAAACAGGTGCCCTGCCC
>NCJR01000008.1 GCA_002282555.1 Rhodobacterales bacterium 34-62-10 | reverse complement strand
GGCTCGGCGCCGGCCAATCCGGAGCAACCCTCGAACGGAGAATGCCGCGGGGGAGACCACCAAACCAGTCAGCTCACAACGCGATCATGGGGTCTAATGCCACCGGGCCAACCCCGGTTGACCGCGCGGCGCAGGTCATCGAGGCCGTGCTGGAAGGCAACCCGCGTGGCGAGACCGCGGCGTTGATCCTCGCGGATGCGGCGCTGGCGAAGTCACTGGGGTGGACCCATGTTCTGCCGCTTTTATCGTTGGGCCTAAAGGCGCGTGATCTGCGCCTGCGCGGGGATGAGTTACGGCTGGCCTGCCATCGGGCGGTCGGTGTCGGGGTGCAACATGCCCTGCCTTTGGCGGGAGAACTCTCTCGGGCGGCGGTCCGGTTGCGCGCGGTGGTGCCGAAGCTGCGCGCCAAGGGGGCCGCGCGCGCGGTCGAACTGGTCCTGTCGCGCGATGCGCTGGCACCCTCGACCCTTGACTTCATGTCGGACCGGGCCGCGCGACGGCTGTGCGACCGGCTGGTCAGCCTGGGTGCTGTCCGTGAGCTGACAGGGCGAGACACGTTTCGCCTCTATGGAATCTGACCATGGCGCTGCGTGGGCAGCCAGAACTAGACCGGGAACTGGCCGTTCTGCCAACCGACCAGCGCTGGCGGGAATGGATGCGGCGGATAGAGGCAGTGCTCTTTGCCTCTGCCTCGCCGGTCGCTCGGGACGACTTAGCGCGGATCGTGGGGCAGGGGGCATCGGTCGATCTCCTAATCGAAGATCTGGTGATTGATCTGGAGGGCCGCCCGTACGAGGTGGCGCAGGTGGGCAGCGGCTGGATGCTGCGGACGCGCGCTGCCTATGCTCCCGCCATCCGCGCTGCGGGGGATGTGGGGGATCAGGCGTTGAACCTGTCGAAGTTCGATCTGGCCGTGCTGGCGGCGATCGCCTTTCACCAACCGATCAGCCGGGACGGGTTGAAGGAGATTTTCGGCAAGGAGATCAGCCGCGACCTGATCGGGCGGCTGGTGGGGCGAGACCTGATCGGAACCGGCCCGCGCGAACCGCGACGGGGCGCACCCTATACGTTCGTCACCACAGATGCCTTCTTGGCCGCCTTCGGGATGGCGTCTTTGCGCGACCTGCCCGATCCCGAGCAACTCGCAGATGCCGGAATTACAGCGTCATAAAGGCGAGGCGAGCAGATCCAAAGCCAATCGCATCAGGTTTGCGCAGTCGTATTCGGGTCGACATTGCCGTTTCCGAAATTGACCGGGAAGCGGCTCTTGACGGAGTGCAGGCGCCTGCTTACAAATCCGGTACTGTCAGGGGAGTCCCGCCGAAGGGACTGAGAGGCTGATAGGGGGCAACCCCGGTGAAGCGACCCTTTGAACCTGACCCAGTTGATACTGGCGTAGGAAGCACAAGCGGCCGCTCTTCTTGTCCATTTCCGGACGGGGCGCTTTCGGGGCTATCCCGGCTTCTTTCCCTTTACGACGGGTCATCAACGCGAAGAGGCATTGATGAACCAGATCGACCAGACCACCGCGCAGGCAGTCCCGGCGCTGCCCACCGTCACCACCGGCCCCTTGCCCGCGTCGTCCAAGCGGCATGTGGCAGGAGTGATCCATCCCGACATTCTGGTGCCGATGCGCCAGATTGCGGTGCACCCCTCGGCGGGCGAGCCGCCGGTGACGGTCTATGACGCTTCCGGCCCCTATACCGACCCGGCGGTGCAGACTGATATCGCGCGGGGACTGGCCAGCGTCCGCGAAAGATGGATCGCCACTCGCAGTGATTGCGAAGCCTACACCGCGCGCAGCGTGCAGCCTGCCGACAACGGGTTCGCCACCGGCACGCGGCTGGTGCCGAGCTTCCCGGAGCAGCGCAGCCCGCTGCGCGCCCGTGACGGCAAGGCGGTCACCCAACTGGCCTATGCCCGCGCCGGCATCATCACCGCCGAGATGGAATATGTGGCGATCCGCGAGAATTTGGGCCGCGCCGCCGCCCTGCCCACCCCGCGCGACGGCGAGGATTTCGGGGCGTCGATCCCGGACTATGTGACGCCCGAATTCGTCCGTCAGGAAATCGCCGCCGGGCGTGCGATCATCCCGGCCAACATCAATCATCCCGAACTGGAACCGATGATCATCGGGCGCAACTTCGCGGTCAAGATCAACGCCAACATGGGCACCAGCGCTGTCACCTCGTCGATGGCGGAAGAGGTGGACAAGATGGTCTGGTCGATCCGCTGGGGGGCCGACACCGTGATGGACCTGTCGACCGGGCGCAACATTCACAACACTCGCGAATGGATCTTGCGCAACGCTCCGGTGCCGATCGGCACCGTGCCCTTGTACCAGGCGCTGGAAAAGGTTGATGGCGTTGCCGAAAACCTGACATGGGAGATCTACCGCGACACGCTGATCGAACAGGCCGAACAGGGAGTGGATTACTTTACCATCCATGCGGGGGTGCGGCTGCACTATATCCCGCTGACGGTGAACCGGGTGACGGGCATCGTTTCGCGCGGCGGGTCGATCATGGCGAAATGGTGCCTGCATCACCACCGCGAAAGCTTCCTCTACGAGCATTTCAACGAAATCTGCGACATCATGCGGGCCTATGATGTCAGCTTCAGTCTGGGCGACGGGTTGCGCCCCGGCTCCATCGCCGATGCCAATGATGCGGCACAGTTTGCAGAGTTGGAGACTTTGGGCGAGCTGACGCAGATCGCCTGGGCTAAGGATTGTCAGGTGATGATCGAAGGGCCGGGTCATGTGGCGATGCACAAGATCAAGGCAAATATGGACAAGCAGCTGGCCACCTGTGGCGAGGCGCCGTTCTATACGCTGGGGCCGCTGACCACCGATATCGCCCCCGGCTATGACCATATCACCAGCGCCATTGGCGCGGCGATGATCGGTTGGTTCGGCACCGCGATGCTGTGCTATGTGACGCCGAAGGAACATCTGGGCCTGCCCGATCGCGCCGATGTAAAAACCGGGGTGATCACCTACAAGATTGCCGCGCATGCCGCTGATCTGGCCAAGGGACTGCCGGGGGCGCAGGCGCGCGATGATGCGCTAAGCAGGGCGCGGTTCGAATTCCGCTGGGAAGATCAGTTCAACTTGTCGCTCGACCCCGAAACCGCGCGCAGCATGCACGACGAAACCCTGCCGAAAGAGGCGCATAAAACCGCGCATTTCTGTTCGATGTGCGGGCCGAAATTCTGCTCGATGCGAATCAGCCATGACATAAGGGCCGAGGCGCAGAAGGACGGCATGGCGGCGATGGCGGCCAGGTTTCGAGAGAAGGGCGAAGTTTATCTGCCCGCGGCAGAGGTTGCGGAATGATCACCATCCTGGGGGCCGGGGTTGCGGGGTTGTGCGCCGCGACTGTGCTGTCCGAACGCGGGTTTACGGTGCAGGTCGTGGACAGCTGCTCCGAAGGTGACGGCGCAAGCTGGCTGGCGGGGGGGGATGCTGGCCCCGTTCGTTGAGGCGGAAAGTGCCCCGCCGGAGGTGGCGCGACTGGGCGCCACTGCCGCCGACTGGTGGGCGGCGCGGGTACCCGGCGTGGTGCGGCGCGGTACACTGGTCGTGGCCCCAGCCCGCGACCGGGCGGAACTTGATCGGTTCGCCAGCCGGACAACGGGCCACGCGCGGATCGGTGCGGACCGCCTCGCGGAGCTTGAACCCGCTCTTGCGGGCCGCTTTGCCAATGCGCTTCTTTATGAGGCCGAGGCGCATCTGGACCCGCGCGTGGCCCTGCGGGCGCTGGCGGATGGGTTGCGCCGACGCAGGGTGGGCATCCGCTATGGTACGCATCTTGCGCCCGATCAGGCCAATATCGACTGCCGGGGCATCGCGGCGCGTGATACCTTGCTGGGCCTGCGCGCCGTGCGGGGCGAAATGCTGCTGCTGCATTGCCCCAGTGTCACCCTGACTCGACCGATCCGCCTGCTGCATCCGCGCTTTCCGGTCTATGTCGTGCCGCGCGAAGGCGGGCAGTTCATGGTCGGTGCGACGATGCTGGAAAGCGATGACCCCGGTCCGATCACCCTGCGCAGCGCCAGTGAGTTGATGTCAGCAGTCTTCGCCCTGCATCCCGGCTTTGCCGAGGCGGCGATCGTCGAGATTGGCAGCGGCCTGCGCCCCGCCTTTGCCGATAACGTGCCGCGCCTGACACAGGCGTCAGGGCGTTGGCATCTGTGGGGCTCTATCGCCACGGCTTTTTGACAGCCCCGGCACTGGCCAAACAACTGGCTGACGAAATCGCCCTTGCACCACAGGAGGCCGCCTTTGCGCATTGAACTGAACGGCATCCCGACCGAGGTTGCTGCCGCAAATCTGGCCGATGCTCTGATGGCGCTTGGCTACGGCGGCACCGCCCTTGCCACCGCTCTGAACGGCGGATTCATCCCCGTCGCCGCCCGCGCCACGACCCCGCTGCACGACGGCGACCGGGTCGAGGTTCTGGCCCCGATGCAGGGGGGCTGAGATGCGGCTATATGATGTGGACGTGTCGTCACGCCTGCTGTTGGGAACAGCGCAATACCCCTCACCTCTGGTGCTGACCGATGCCATTGCTGCCTCGGGCTGCGGGGTAATCACGGTCTCCCTGCGCCGGGAAACCGCAAATGGCGGCGCAAGCGGCTTTTGGCCGCTCTTGCAGGCCACCGGCGCGCTCATCCTGCCCAACACCGCCGGATGTCATTCGGCGCGCGAGGCGATCACCACGGCGCAGATGGCGCGCGAGGTGTTCGGCACCAACTGGATCAAGCTGGAGGTGATCGGCAACGCCGACACGCTGCAACCTGACCCCTTTGCGCTGGTCGATGCGGCTCGGATACTTTGCGCCGATGGGTTTGTGGTGTTTCCCTACACTACCGAAGACTTGATCGTGGTCGAACGCCTGTTGGATGCGGGCTGCCGGGTGCTGATGCCATGGGGCGCGCCCATCGGGTCTGGCCGGGGGCTGCGCCACGTGGATGCGCTGACCGCGATGCGGGGGCATTTCCGCAGCGTGCCGTTGATCATTGATGCCGGGATCGGCGCGCCCAGTCAGGCAGCGCAGGCGATGGAAATGGGGTTTGATGCGGTTCTACTGAACACTGCCGTTGCCAAGGCGGGCGACCCTGTGGCCATGGCGCGCGCCTTCGGGCAGGCGGTTGCGGCGGGGCGGCTGGCGTTTGAGGCGGGGCTGATGCCGCCGCGTGATATGGCGGTGCCATCGACCCCGGTTCTTCGTATGGCCGATCTGGGGCTGGGAGGGCTGCGATGATCTTGCCTCGTTTTTACCCGGTGCTGCCAGATGCCGCAACGATCGCGCGGCTGGTGCCTTTGGGCGTGCGGCTGGTGCAATTGCGGTTCAAGGGCGATGTGGCCGAGGTTCCAGCGCAGATTACGACGGCGCTGGCCATCTGTGCCCGCCACGGCGCGCAACTGGTCGTCAATGATCACTGGCAGGCGGCGCTGGATCACGGGGCGGATGTCATCCATCTGCGGCAAGAGGATCTGGACAGCGCCGACACCGCCGCCATCGCCCGCGCCGGGATGCGGCTGGGGCTATCGACCCATGACCGGGCGGAACTGGACCGGGCCCTTGCCTTGAACCCCGCCTATATCGCGCTGGGTCCGATCTGGCCGACGTTTTTGAAACAGATGCCGTGGCGGCCGCAGGGGCTGGACAAGCTGACCCGCTGGAAATCGCGGATCGGGGCGGTGCCGCTGGTGGCCATCGGCGGGCTGACACCTGCGCGGCTGCCCGAGGTGTTCGCGGCGGGAGCGGATGTGGCGGCTGTCGTTACTGATCTGGTGACAGCCCACGACCCCAAGGCGCAGACGCGCCTCTGGGTGCAGGCGACCGGAGCCATCGCATGAGCCGATACGCGCGCCAGATGCAGGTGCCGGGTG
The DNA here is from genome assembly GCA_002282555.1 of Rhodobacterales bacterium 34-62-10. Classification (GTDB taxonomy): domain Bacteria; phylum Pseudomonadota; class Alphaproteobacteria; order Rhodobacterales; family Rhodobacteraceae; genus Seohaeicola. Next base: position 11,653 of record NCJR01000008.1, on the reverse strand, counting down.
TCGGGGCCATCGGGCAGGCGCGGCTGACGGCGGCGCATGTGCTCATTATCGGCGCGGGTGGCCTTGGCTGCACGGTGATCCCTGCGCTGGCGGCGGCGGGGGTGGGGCGGCTGACGATCATGGACCCTGATCAGGTGGAGATGTCCAACCTGCACCGCCAGACGCTTTACCGCGCCGCCGACATTGGCGAGCCAAAGGCCGTGGCTGCGGCGGCCCGTGCCACAGCGCTGAACCCAGATGGTCAAGCCACGGCAATTGTTGACCGGCTAGATCCGGCCAATGCCCCCGGTCTGATTGCCACCGCCGATCTGGTTGTGGACGCCGCCGACAGCTTTGCCGTGACCTACACCCTGTCCGACCTGTGCCTTGCGGCGGGCAAGCCGCTGGTCTCTGCCTCGATTATCGGGCGGGCGGGCTATGCAGGCGGTTTTTGCGGGGCGGCGCCCAGTTATCGCGCGGTGTTTCCCGATTTGCCCGCGCAGGTCGACAGTTGTGCCGGTGCCGGGGTGCTGGGGCCAGCGGTGGCGGCGCTCGGCGCAGTCCAAGCACAGATGGCGCTGTCAGTGCTGGTCGGGCTGGAGCCATCGCCTCTGGGCCGGATTGTGACGCTTGATATGGCAAGCTGGCGGTTTGGCGGTTTCGGCTTTGACGATGCCACTGAGGCACCGGGCTTTGGCTTTGTCGCCGTCGCGCAGATTGTCGCCAACGATACGGTGATTGATTTGCGCCCCGCGGGCACCGTGCATAGCATTCAGGGGGCGCAGATGGTGTCGCCCGGCGATCTGGCCGATTGGCCGATCCCGGCGGGACGGGTGATGCTGTGCTGTTCGACCGGCCTGCGCGCGTGGCGCGGCGCGCAGGTACTGGCGACGGCGGTAACGGCGCAGGATGCAGTGGGGGGTTGCGCGGTGCTTCCGGTACCGCCTGCCATGGTCGCAGCACAGATCCGCGCCGCCGGTCTGCTGCTTGCGGCCAAGCTGGGGATGCTGGCCAATGCTGGGATTGTTGTGGCGGTAGCCGAAGCGTTGCCCGATGTGCCCTTTGTGCTTGATCCGGTTCTAGCCACCAGCGCCGGGGTTTCGCTGCTGGACGCCGCCGGGCGGGCCGCGATGATCGTCCGACTTATCCCGCGCGCCGCCGTGGTCACCCCGAATCTGCCCGAGGCCGCTATCCTGACCGGCCTCGCCCCTGGTGCCGGACTGGATCACACGGCGAGTGTCCTTTTCGCCATGGGTACGCGGGCGGTGTTGCTCAAGGGAGGTCATGCCGAAGGCCCCGAGGCGATCGACTGGCTGCTGCGCCCTGAAGCGGCCCCGCTTCGATTTGCCAATGTGCGCAAACCCGGCAGTCGCCGCGGCACCGGCTGCACCCTTGCCAGCGCCATCGCCGTCCATCTGGCGCGGGGGCATGATCTGGCTACGGCCTGCGCGCAGGCGAAACGCTATCTTGCGGCGTGGATCTGACCAAGCGCGCATCGGGCCACAGCTTTCGTATTGCCTTGCCACAATCATCGAAGTATAGCCACTGCACTCAGAATACCGGTCGCAGCCTACCCGGTCAAAACAAGGACACCTGCATGAAAACCATCGTCATCTGCTCCGGCGGATTGGACTCCGTTTCGCTGGCCCACAGGGTCGCGGCAGAGCATGACCTGCTCGGGCTGCTGTCGTTTGATTACGGACAGCGGCACCGCAAAGAGTTGGACTTTGCGGCAGCCTGTGCGACGCGCTTGAACGTGCCGCATCAGATCATCGACATTCGCGCGATTGGCCAAAGCCTGTCTGGCTCGGCTCTAACCGATGATGTGGCGGTGCCCGACGGGCATTACGCCGAAGAGAGCATGCGCATCACCGTCGTGCCGAACCGCAATGCGATCATGTTGGCCGTCGCCTTCGGGGTCGCTGCATCACGCAGGGCGGATGCCGTGGCCACCGCAGTGCATGGCGGCGATCATTTCATCTACCCCGATTGCCGCCCCGGATTCATCGACGCATTCCAGACTATGCAACGCTATGCGCTGGACGGATATGCTGACATCGCGCTGCTGGCGCCCTATGTGAATGTGCCGAAATCGGCCATTGTCACCGATGGTGCAAGGCACGGCACGCCTTTTGCGCAGACTTGGTCCTGCTACAAGGGGGGCGCAGTCCATTGCGGGCGCTGTGGCACCTGCGTTGAGCGGCGCGAGGCCTTCGATCTGGCAGGGATTGCTGATCCGACCGAATACGCCGATGCGGATTTCTGGCGTGAAGCCGTCAAGCGGGGGACGGTCTGATGTTCCGCATCACCAAGGAATTCCACTTTTCCGCCTCGCATCAACTGTGCCAGCTGCCGGTGGATCATCAATGCGCGCGGCTGCACGGCCACAATTACATTGTGGTGGTGGAGCTTGCCTCGGCCAAGCTGAGCGCCTTCGGCTTCGTCCGCGATTACCACGATCTTGCCCCGCTCAAGTGCTACATCGACGATCATTTTGATCATCGCCACCTGAACGAGGTGCTTGGTCATGATGGGGTGACGTCAGAAGTTCTGGCGCAGCATTTCTATGACTGGTGCAAGTCGCGCCTACCGGAAACCGTGGCGGTGCGGGTCAGCGAGACGCCGAAGACCTGGGCGGAATACCGGCCGTGAATTATGCTGTCGCAGACGAAATCCGCATCTCTGAAATCTTCGGGCCGACCATTCAGGGCGAGGGCGCGTTGATCGGCCAACCCACCGTCTTCGTGCGCACCGGCGGCTGTGATTATCGCTGTGCATGGTGCGACAGCCTGCACGCCGTGGACAGCCGCTTTCGCGCCGACTGGCGCGCGATGAGCACTGAGGAGGTGCTTGATCAGGTTCGCACGCTGTCGGGGGACCAGCCCTTGATGGTGTCGTTGTCGGGGGGAAATCCAGCCATTCAGCCCTTGGGGCCGCTGATCCGGCAGGGGCAGGCAGAGGGCTACCGCTTTGCGCTCGAAACCCAAGGCTCGGTCAGCCGCGACTGGTTTGCCGATCTGGATGTGCTGGTGCTGAGCCCCAAACCACCCTCCAGTGTAATGACGACCGACTGGGCGGCACTGAGGGCCTGTGTGGAGTCCGCCGTCGCAGGGCCGCAAATCGTGCTGAAATTCGTGGTGTTCGATGCAGAGGATTATGCCTATGCCCGTGATGCGGCCACGCGGTTTCCGGGCTTGCCGGTCTATCTGCAACCGGGCAATCACACCCCGCCGGGGCCGCAGGATGACGACGCCTTTATCGACACCGACGGTATTTTGCAGCGCATGGGCTGGCTGGTCGATCGGGTGATGGCCGACCGCTGGTTTGCCGCCCATGTGCTGCCGCAACTGCACGTTCTGCTGTGGGGCAACAAACGCGGCGTTTGACCGCGAGGGAGATCGACATGACTGATATCTACAAGGATCTGCAACAGCTTGGCAGTGCTACCGCGCTGCCGCAAAGCCCCGAGGCTGCGGTGCTGGAAAAGGTGGCGAACCCGCAGGCGGGTACCGCTTATTGCGTGCGCTTTACCGCCCCCGAATTCACCTCGCTTTGTCCGATGACCGGCCAGCCTGACTTTGCGCATCTGGTGATCGACTACGTGCCTCAGCACTGGCTGGTGGAAAGCAAATCGCTGAAGCTATATCTCGGGTCTTTCCGCAACCATGGTGCGTTTCACGAGGATTGTACGGTTTCGATCGGCAGACGGCTGGTTGACCTGCTCGCCCCTGAATGGCTGCGCATAGGCGGCTATTGGTATCCGCGCGGCGGTATCCCGATTGATGTGTTCTACCAGACCGGCCCTCTTCCAGATAACGTTTGGTTCCCCGATCAGGGCGTGCCGCCCTATCGCGGGCGTGGCTGATGCATGAAGCCAAGAATACAATACCTCGGTACTGGCGGCCCGGACCGAAAACATCGGCCTTGGCTGGGTGTCAATTCTGGAACCCGCCGCGGTGCAATCTCTTTTCGATGTGCCGACAAGCTGGGTTTTCACAGGGTATCTTTGTCTGGGACACGCGGAGTTCGCGGATGATCGCCCGCTTTTGCACCGAACCGAGTGGCAATGCGCACGCCGACGCAGTGGCAAGATTGCTGAACCCGACAGACTTTCGTTCGAGGGGAAAGGCCGGTCGTTAACACTCTGATTTGACTGTACAGTTCTTTGCAGTTTGTCTGCGCATAATCCACCGTTTTAGGCCGGTAGGTTTTGGCAACAGGTTTTCGTCTAAAATCGGCCATTCATGACCCGCGCGGCGACTGCCGGGTCAGAGCCCGTTATTCAGAGCGCTTCTGCAATTCGCTGTATGGACATCTGGCCAGATCGTTCAGTTCTCACTTTTCTTTTGTGTTTCACTCAGGTATTTGTTTCTCAGCCAGCGACTATAGCGCGCCCAGCCAAAACAGATTTCTGCATCAGATCGCAGAGGGTTCACGGGATTGCGCTAAGACTTCGAGCCTTCGATTGATTGACAGCAGGCAAATCAGATCGAGGGAAGGCTTACATGAAGCATGTCGTCACAGCAGTAAAAGGCTTTGTACTCGTGGTATGTGCCACAAGTACCGTACAGGCCGATCCTATCAGGTTCGAAGATCACCGGGGTGTCGAGATATCTTTGCCTTCGCCTCCTGAACGGGTCGCCACAATCGTACGCTCTGGGCCGATCCTTTTCCGCGCGGTGGGGGGAACAGCGGACAATCTCGTATCCGTCAACCAGAGTTTTTTCGCGCGCGACTATGTTGCAGGCCTCTATGGTGAACTGCTGCCAGAACTGGGGGCGTTGCCACCCAGCGCCGCCATCGAAGGCTTTGTTCCCAATATTGAGGCCCTTCTGGAGCTCAATCCGGATGTTGTGGTTCAATGGATGTCCGAGGACATCGAGCGCCTCGAGCGCGTGGGGCTGACTGCGATAGGCTGGAACTGCTGTAGCGAAGAGGATCGCAGGGGTTACATCACCCTGACCGGATATGTAACCGGCGAGCAAGACCGGGCATCGACCATACTCGCGCTTCAGGATTCTTCGGTGGAAGCCATGAGGGCGCATTTCAGCGATATGGCGCCCGAGGAAAACGTCACCGCGCTCTACATTGATCAGTTTGCGGACCACCAGCTTCGAATCATTGCGAACGGCTCGCAGGATCTTTCTTTGAGCGGTGTCATCAATGCTGCCGCAGACGATACTGGTCAGTGGTGGAGGTCGATCAATCTCGAACAGTTGTTTAACTGGAACCCGGACATCATCCTGATCCCGCCCTATGCCCATGACCTTACACCGCAGAGCTTTTATGACAATGAACTCCTGCAATCACTGAACGCGGTAAGGGACAAGCGGGTCTACAGAATTCCGGCTTTCGCTGGTTCACCCGATGCGCCAGAAATCTATCTCAGTTCGGCATGGCTTGCCGTCGTCGCCCATGGCGATGAGGCGGCACCTGACATTCGCGCCGATATTCGCGATGCCTACCGGACCATCTACGACATCGCCCTGACCGATGAACAACTCGATCATGTGCTTTGGACGGAGCAGAATGGACCCTCCGCCGGCTACAGCGCCAGCTTCAACTAGGCCAGAATCCGATGTCAGGAGTAACCCGGCGTTCAGGCGCCTCTGCGTTGTTGCTGCCCATATTGTCGTGCGCGCTCGTCCTTGCGATGCTTGTGTCGGTAACCATTGGTCGCTTCGACATCCGATTAGCAGACGTTGTGACCATTTTGTCGAGCAAGCTTATCTCGATGCCTAGCGCGACCTGGGATGGCATGGCCGAGACAGTGGTCATGCAGGTCCGGCTTCCACGCATTTTTGCGGCGGTTCTAATGGGCTTCGGCCTGTCAATATCCGGGGCGGCACTTCAGGGGTTGTTCCGGAACCCGCTAGTAGACCCCGGTGTGATCGGCGTGACGGCGGGTGCCGGATTTGGTGGCACGCTTGCCATCCTGCTTGGTATCGGCGGTTATGGCCTGCTCGTCATTGCGTTCGGGTTCGGAATTGCAAGTGTGGTTTTCGTCAAGTTCCTGGCCAGTGTCGGCGGGCGTACGTCAATGCTGACATTGGTCCTGGCCGGTGTTGTAATATCGGCGTTTTTCGGGGCGGCCATTTCAATTGCAAAACTTCTTGCAGACCCGTTCCAGAAACTACCAGCGATCACCTACTGGCTGATGGGCAGCATCGCTTCTGTCGGTTATGCTGATTTAATATTGCTTTGCGTGGCGATTTTGCCCGCGACGATCATTATCTACATGCTGCGGTTCCAAATCAATCTGATGTCGCTGGGGGAAGAGCGCGCGCAGGCACTGGGCGCGCCGGTTGCAACTGTCCGCTGGACGGTGCTCCTAGCCACCGCCATGATCTCTGCTGGAGTGGTCGCGACCAGTGGCATCATCGGCTGGGTGGGGCTGGTGATGCCGCATGTCGCCAGGGCAATGGTCGGCGCAAACCACGGGCGCATGATGCCGGTTTGTGGCGTTCTCGGTGCGATCTACCTGCTACTCGTAGACAACCTTGCACGCACAGCGACCACGGCCGAAATCCCGCTTGGCATCATCACCGCACTGATTGGCGTTCCGGTCTTCGCGGTCATTCTGCGCAAGCTTCAAGCCGGCGGAGGATGGGGCGGTGATTGAGGTGCAGGACCTTGTCGTTAGCAGGGGGGGCAATACCATCCTCGATGGCTGCAGCTTCGCGTTGCAGAAGGGGGGCATTCTTGCCGTGCTGGGCCGGAACGGCATCGGCAAGACGTCACTTCTGGCGACGTTGGTAGGAACTGTTGCGCCTGATCGTGGAACCTGTCGCATTGGTGGTCGCCCGGGATATGTGCCGCAGTTGTTCAACGTCCCTTTCTCCTATTCTGTCTTGGATATCGCCCTGATGGGCCGTGCGGCGCGTATCGGCCTCTTCGGGTCGCCCGGCAAGCAGGATTATGAGGCCGTTCGTCGGCTGTTTGCGCTGATGAAGATTTCTGACCTCGAGGACCAGACCTTCAACACACTGAGTGGTGGTCAGAGACAATTGGTCATGATCGCGCAGGCACTCGCATCGGAATGTGATCTGCTGATTCTGGATGAACCGTGTTCTGCACTGGACTACAAGAACCAGAGTGTGGTCATCGACCTGCTTTACAGCTTGTGTCACGATCATGGCATTACGATCGTGTTCACAACCCATATGCCCCAGCACGCGATCGAAATCGCGACGGATGCGTTGCTGATCAACGGCAAGGCCGCCTTCATCCATGGCCCGGTCGACGCGGTGGTGACCTCCGATAACCTGAGCGCGCTGTACGATGTGCGGATTGCCCAGGCGAACTTTGTTGGGAGTGACTATTTCACCTACATGCCCGTCCTGAGGCAGGATCGTTGAGCAAAGATTTTATGACCCGCAAGATCGCCTACATTCATTCAGGTAACAGTGCGCAAACCCGCAGCTTTCAGGACTTCTCGCACTATCTCGACGATCTGATTTACCTCAATGATCTGCCAAAAACCGACCTCTCGCACTATGACGCCGTTATCGTTCCTGACGCCATGGACAGTGTGCGAATCGCGGCCCACGGGGAACAATTAAACTCATATGTCCGTGGTGGCGGATTCCTGATCGTCTTCTTTCAGGGCGAAGCCGACTGGATTGATGTGGTGGATCTGCACTGAATTCATCAGGAAAAGAAGGTGCCTGCCTATCGTTTCGCTCTCTCACTGCCATCAGGCTCTGATTATGTGACCCACATCGCCTTGGCGCTTTGTGATGTCGTCCGGAAGGGGTATCCACCCAATCAGTTCTAATTGAAAACCAAAATCACTTGCACCAATTGGCACCGACTTACACTCACTCGTGTTATTTTCCGGAAACGGAACTCACCTAATTTCGCCGGAGTGTGCCTGCCGCCAGCAACCTAACCATCGTTGCTTGCGAGACATATCCCGTTACCGGCAGGTCCGCGGCTTGTTGGAACCGCCGGATCGCACGACGCGTTTCTTCGTCGAAGTTGCCATCCACCGGCCCGGGGACCAGTCCGATCTGGTTCAGCCGTTGCTCGACAAGTGCCCGCACGACCTGACTGCCCGCGACCTGCGCTTCCTCAGAGCGGGCTGCGTCTACTGCAGCCTTATTGCCGTCCTCCGCCTCCAACTGCGCCAGTCGGGCGCGTGCGGCATCGGTGAAAGAGCTGCCCGGAAAAGTTTTCATGAACTGACGGTAGGCCTCAGGCGTGTCCTGCTCGAGGACTCGATCCCACAGGGTGCGTTCCTCGGCGGCAGCCTGCTGGCGACGATCGTCGTCGATCTGGTCCAGACGTTGTTGCGCCAGATCCGCGAACAGCCCGTCAGGATAGCGTTGCAGATAGGCCCGCAGGCCAGCCTCGTCCTGACCGCGCCCGATGCTGTCCCAATAGGCGCGGTCCTGTGTTTCTTCTTGCTCACGGCGCTCCTGCGCCTCACGCTCCAGTTCGGCGGCTCGCACAGAGGCATCCCGGCGCAGGATGCGCAACTGTTCCGCAGTCAGAAATCCCGTTTCGGGGAGCCCTATACTGCGCTGATGTGCTCTGATGGCCGCCCGTGATCCGGGTCCGAAAACTCCATCGACCCCACGCGGATTAAACCCCAGAAGCGACAAATCTCTCTGCACATCGCGCCGAGCCTCGCGGTTCAGCGCCAAGGCCGCCTCACCTGCCTCGGCTTGTTGTTGTGGGGTCGTGCGCATCTCTACGATGCGCATGCGCGCATCAGCAGCGAACAGGCCCTGTGGATAACGTTGCAGATAGCCCTCGAAGGCGGCGGCGGTTCCGATATCGCGGGCCGCATTCCATAAAGACATCTCGGCCAAGGCCGATGGAACGCCTGGGATTGGTCGCGCGACGTCGGATGTGCCGGCGTCGACAAAGCTGATCCTGTCGGACAGGAATCCCGTGATCAGCATCTCTTCGGGCGCCGCCTGCGCCGCATCGGTTAGACTGAAGCTCGAACTCAGGATCGATGTACCGATCCAGCGCACCACGTCCCGCGCCGGTCCCTGCGCGACCGTGACCCCTTGCGGGATGTCAAACCTGCCCAGTCCAGGCATCAGCCCATTGCTGGTCGGCAGCTCACCACCACTGGCGGGTATCAGAACCACAAGCGCCTGTCCGGGCGATGCGCCTGCAAGCCCGGACATGGCCGAGACAGACAGGCCCACCGCCCCAGCAGTAATGGCCGATACCTCATCCGCGTCTCGCCCTAGCAACCAGCTGTCAGCCGCCCCGGTCACGAAGTGCCCCGACAAGACGATGGCAATACGATCCACATCACCACGCCGGACCGCAGCCTGAAGTTCGAGTCCAGCCTCATGCAAGTCGGCAGCTGACACATCGCTTGCCCCGATAATCCGAAATCCCGCCTCCTCGAACGCATCGACGATTGCACCTCTGTCCGCCACGCCTTGCGCTTCGTCGTAGCTGCTGTAGTTGCTATTGGTCAGAATTAGCGCAAGGTTTTCGGCCCATGCTGCTGCGGGCTTGCACAGCAATACAACAAATGCAAATGCGTGGCCCAGAGAATGATAACTGGTTTTCATGGCGACCCCTTTCGATTGGCTTATCCAGACCTTAATCTCTAAAGGCTGGGTTGCACATGGAGATCAAACCATGCGTCTCTTGGTTTCGTGGATTCTACCTGCGACCCATCCTCACTGTGAACCAGCAGTGTTAGCTAAACCAGAATGATGTGGGTCTTGGTGTCGCCTTCTTTCTGGCGGTCGATAAGGATGATCTCGTTGATATAGCGACCAACATCAGCCTCGGGGTGGGCAAAGCCGCGTGTAATCTTGCCCTTGGGAAAGTCCTTGTCGCAGTGGTACACAGCATTGCACTTGCTGCCGTCGATGGTCACGCAATCGCCCTTCAGCATGCCGATCCGGCCACATAGTTCGAGGAAGTGCGCGCAGGGGTTGCGGATACCCGCGTCGTTGTCGCGCCGAAAATCCGCGATGGTCTTGTGATGCGGCCCCGGCTTGCCGATCACTCGCATCACTTTGACGTTGCGCCCCTTTACCACTGGAGCAGAACGGCTGAACTTGAGGTAAGTTAAATCGAGCTCTTCGTCGCCCCCAGTCCTCAAGATTTTCCGGAAAAAGCGCTATTGGCGATCAACTCCCTCGATGAAACCCGCCATGTCCACCTCTGCTTGCCTTGCGTAACTTTACCACAAACGCTAGTTTCCACACGGCTTCCGCCCACACCGCCGCCATAATTTCGCCCGATAAAAAGTTCATCTAGGAACCACAAGGGCGTCTTTAACCAGAATCAGACACGCAGATATCTATCCACTCCCATATTGAAGATATCGAACCCAATCACAACGCGTCGTGCTGCCAGGTTAGCCTGCTTCATATGGGAGAACGCTCATCATGGGTCACCGATCCTTTTGCAGGCTCCAGTTCACAACAGCAGCCGCTCTGTTTCTGGGGGGCTGCGGTGGTGGTGATGGCCAAGACAGCATCTTGACTACGCTGCTTGAGCCGATCAATGAAGGCCGCCTGAGCTCAAATGCACTGACAGCCTTTTTTGTCGAGAGTTTCGCTGCATTTGAGGACAAAGCGAACGAACTGCGAAACTCTCAAAAGTACAAAGAGCAAGAGATAAGCTGGTACGTCGACACAAATGAGGACCGCCAGCATAACCAAGATACGGAACAGCTTTACAACAGCTATTCGCTGGCTTCTTCGCGTGTCGAATATGCCCACGCCGTCGGGTTGACAGGTCTTGGCCAAACCATTGCGATCGTGGATGAGGGCTTTTTAACCACGCACGAGACAATAGCCGGACGAATTATCGACGGCGGCATGTCCGGAGACGCACTTTCGCACGGAACGGCAGTGGCATCGGTCGCCGCGGGAAATTCAGCAACGATGATCGGTGTGGCGCCGGGTGCAAGGTTACTCTTTGGGAATTTCACGTCTGCCGCAAACCTTGCGGAAGCAACCGATCTTGCGCGAACTGTTGGCGCGGTTGTGCAAAACAATTCTTGGGGTTTTCCTACGATTCCTGCGACATCCAGCGAATTTGATCGTCTATTTGTGCAAGGTAACTACCGCCAATATCTGACGGCCTTACGCGCTTACACACAAAACGGGATTGTTGTTTTCGCAGCTAACAATGACTCAAGTGATTCACAATCCACCATCATGGAAGCACTTCCTCTATTCGCTCCAGAATTGGAGACAAGCTGGCTTGCGGTAATAAATGGTGTTCCAGAATTCGACAATGAGCGAGTTCTGCGAGCCGACCGTGTTTCTGCTGCCTGTCTGGATGCTGCGCGGTGGTGTATTGCCGCAGATGGAACCTGGATGGCGGCCAATGATAACCCCAACAATCAAGGCTACTCGTTGGCCATAGGCACATCCTTTTCCGCACCCGTCGTATCTGGTGCGATTGCTTTACTGGCCGAGGCTTTTCCCAACCTCACCCCACAGGATCTGCGAGCCCGCCTGATAGCCACAGCAGATAACGGGTTCGAAGGTTTTGCAGCAACAGGTCGGCTTGAAGTCATCCCCGGTTCCGGATTTTACCATGATTACAGTGAGGAATGGGGGCATGGATTTCTGGATGTCCGCGCAGCCCTGTTGCCCATTGGGACCCCGGTTGCAACGATGGCAGATGGCAGATGGCACTGCGCTCAGCGTTGAGCAACCGCTCATCAATGGAGGAG
>NCJR01000517.1 GCA_002282555.1 Rhodobacterales bacterium 34-62-10 | reverse complement strand
GATCGTTGGCGTCTATGCCGCCAATGACGAAGAAGCGATGACCAAGGTTGAAGCCTCGCTCGAGGAAGAAGGCTATGGCCTGGTGGAGGCCGACTGGATCGCGCCGGCCGCCGACATGGAATGGGAAGACGAGGAAGCCGCCGCCGAAGCCGCCGACATCGTGGCGCGCCTGGCGACCATTCCGGACGAGGTGGTCTATGGCCCGCTCTATCCGGCAATTGAGGAAGACGAGGACGAAGAAGTGGACGAGGCCGCCTGAGGGCGCGCCTTGATTGGTTAGACTGGGAAATATTGGGAAATGGGATGCGGCCACTCCGGGGAGTGGCCGTTTTCTTTTCTGCCGGTAAGGTAGCCTTCCAGCCAAGGAAGAGAGACGGCGCATGCCCCTGTGGAAACTGCTCTATGTGTTCGCAGCCGTGCTCAGCCTGCTGGGCGCGGCGGCGCACGAAATTGTTGGCGCGCCGATGGTGCTCGCGCCGCTTGAAGGCTCAGGCCTGCCGCCGGACATCATCTGGCTGCATCATTTCTCCTGGCATGTGGGCACGGTCGCCGTGATGGGCATTGTCGCCCTTTTCGGCTTTGCGGTCGCGCATCCTGCCGGCCGGTTGCTGGCAGCGATTGCGTCATCCATCAGCCTTGGTTTTGCTGCTTTGGGCATTGGGCTCGCAGTGTTTGGTGATCCTGTTGTGTGGACGACGCCCGCGCCCTATCCGTGGACGCTGGTGGCGATCCTCGGATTTCTCGGCGTGATGCTCGCGCCGCACGCGAAGGCTTGACTGGTGTTGAGGCTATCCGGCGTGCGCTGCCGGGCTGTGCTACTCGACGCTTATATTGGTGAGCGCATGATCATACCGGTCGCCGTCCACAAAGAGCCTGAGGCTCAATTGTTCGATCTCTGACATTTCCCGGCGAAATGCGATTTCGTAGGTTGTGGTGAGCCCTGCCGGGAACCAGACAGTGCTGTCGGACGACATTTCGAGCACATCCGAATTTGCGTCGACAGTACTTCCGTCGGGCAAGGTGGCTTCGGGCCGGCGGAGATCAAGGCTCAATGCTTTTCCGGTCGTATTCTGGATGTCGATGACGCATGTCGGGGTGAGCGGATTACGGCAGCCGAGAAA
>NCJR01000516.1 GCA_002282555.1 Rhodobacterales bacterium 34-62-10 | reverse complement strand
GCGAACAGGGGAGAGTCACATGCGCACACAGGTCTGCATCATCGGCGGGGGTCCGTCGGGATTGCTGCTGTCACAGCTGCTGCACAATGCCGGGATCGACACGGTGGTTCTGGAACGCCAGAGCCGGGATTATGTGCTGAGCCGTATCCGGGCGGGGGTTCTGGAATGGGGCAGTGTCGAGATGCTGCGCAAGGCCGGGGTCGGGGCGCGGATGGAGGCCGAGGGGTTCGTGCATGGCGGCACCTATCTGGCCGCGCGGAACCGGGGTTTTCGTATCGCGTTTGACGAATTGATCGGCAAGCAGGTGATGGTTTACGGCCAGACCGAGGTGACGCGCGATCTTTATGCGGCGCGCGACAAGGCGGGTGGCGTGGTGATCCATGAGGTCGAGGGGGCGATGCCGCATGATCTTGATACCGATGCGCCCTACGTTTCATATCAGAAAGATGGCGTGACGCATCGGATCGATTGTGATTTCGTGGCCGGTTGCGATGGGTTCCACGGGCCGTGCCGGAAGGCGATTCCCGCCGATGTGTTGCGCGAATATGAGCGGGTTTATCCCTTCGGCTGGCTGGGCGTTCTGTCTGAGACGCCGCCTGTCAGTCATGAGTTGATCTATGCCAACCATGAGCGCGGCTTTGCCCTGTGTTCGATGCGCAATGCCAATCTGAGCCGCTATTATGTGCAATGTCCGGTGACGGATAGCTTGGATCAATGGAGCGATCAGGCGTTCTGGGATGAGTTGCGCCGCCGGATTCCACAGGATGCGGCAGATGCGTTGGTGACGGGGGCGTCGATCGAGAAGTCCATCGCACCCCTGCGGTCTTTCGTGGCCGAGCCGATGCGCTGGGGGCGGTTGTTCCTTGTGGGGGATGCGGCCCATATCGTGCCGCCGACCGGGGCCAAGGGTTTGAACCTGGCGATTGGCGATGTGCATTACCTGCATGAGGGGCTGATCCAGTATTATCAGGGCGATGATGAGGGGGTTCAGAAATATTCGGAACGCGCCTTGGCCCGCGTGTGGAAATCGGAAAGGTTTTCCTGGTCACTGACGACCATGCTACACCGATTCCCGGACCAGTCCCCGTTTGAGCAGCGGATGCAGGAGGCGGAACTGGATTAT
>NCJR01000156.1 GCA_002282555.1 Rhodobacterales bacterium 34-62-10 | reverse complement strand
TGAAGGTTTCCACGAAGGGGAAGCGGTCATTGAGGTCTTTTGTCAGGCCCAAGAGCACTTCGGATTGCACGCGGTCGATCTTGTTGATGGCCAGCGCCACGGGGCGGCTTTTGCCGATACCTTCCAACCCGGCCAGAATTTTCTGCACCCCGTCGGTGACGCCGCGATGCGCTTCGACCAACAACACGACGATATCGGCATCCGCTGCACCGCCCCACGCGGCTGCGACCATGGCGCGGTCAAGCCGGCGTTTGGGGGCAAAAAGGCCGGGTGTGTCGACGAAGACGATCTGCGCGTCGCCTTCCATTGCGACACCGCGGATGCGGGCGCGGGTGGTTTGCACCTTGTGGGTGACGATCGAGACCTTGGCCCCCACCATCTTGTTCAGAAGCGTTGATTTCCCTGCGTTCGGCTCGCCGATCAGGGCCACAAAACCTGCGCGTGTCATGCGCTCTCCAATCTGTCCAGCAGGGCTTTGGCCGCTGCCTGTTCCGCCTGCCGCTTTGATCCGGCGGTGGCGGCTTCCGCCTCGCCGTTTTCAAGCTGGGCCGACATTGTGAAAACCGGGGCATGATCGGGCCCGGACCGTTTCAACTCGATATAGCGGGGGGGTGGCAGGCCACGTGCCTGCGCCCATTCCTGCAATGCGGTCTTGGCATCGCGGGCGTCATCTTCGACGGCGGTGATCCGGTCGCCCCAAAGCCGCAGGATCAGGGCGCGGGACGCGTCAAACCCGGCGTCCAGATAGACCGCCGCGATCAAGGCCTCCATCGCGTCGCCCAAAAGCGCCAGTTTGCGCCGCCCGCCCGAGATCATCTCGGAGCGGCCCAGTTTCAGCACGTCGCCCAGGTCGATATCGCGCGCCACATCAGCGCAGGCTTCCTTGCGGACCAGCGCGTTGTAGCGCGGGGCAAGCTGGCCCTCGGTCGCGGCGGGGTCGTGGGACAAAAGCGCCTCGGCCATGACAAGGCCCAGCACGCGGTCGCCCAGAAACTCCAGCCTTTGGTTGTCGTCGCGCGTGGCCGAGGACATGGAGGAGTGGGTCACCGCGCGCAACAGCAGTTCAGGCTGCTTGAAGTGGTGCCCGATGCGCCCCTCGAGGGCCTTCAATTCTGCCGACAGCCTCACTCGATCCCCTTGAAGTAGCGGTCGCTGCGCCATGTCCAGAAGGCGAGCATCGAGGTGCCTGACGAGGAGAACATGATGCGATCCGCGCGGCCGATCAGGTTTTCGTAAGGCACGAAACCCACCCCGCCCGCCTGTTGCGGCACCCGGCTGTCGGTGGAGTTGTCGCGGTTGTCACCCATGAAGAAGTAATGCCCTGCGGGGACGGTATAGAGCGGCGTGTCATCCGAGCTTTGGCGAGCGATGTTCAGCACCGCGTGGCTGCGCCCCCCCGGAAGGGTTTCGATCTGACGCGACTTGATGCAGACGCCGCCTTCCCCGACGGGGCCGTTTTCGCAGCGCGGGCGCAGGCGTTGCGGGCCTTGCGCGGTCATCACTTCCTCGAAGCTGCCGTCATCTTCCAGTTGCACAGGCTGATTGTTGATATGCAGGACGCCACCGATCACCTGCACGGTTTCACCGGGCAGGCCGACAAGCCGTTTGATGTAATCCTGACCGTTGACCGGGTGGCGGAACACGACCACATCGCCGCGTTCCGGCTCGCCTGCAAAGAGGCGCGTGTTGTCGCCGCCGACAAAGCCGCAGATATCCTTGGCGTCGATGTTCAGGCCCACGACAGGGATACGGATCGTCGGGCAGGAGGCGAAGGAATAGCCATAGGTCATCTTGTTGACGAAAAGGAAATCGCCGATCAGCAGCGTTTCCTTCATCGAACCGGAGGGAATCCAGAACGGCTGAAAGAACAACGTGCGGAAGATGCCCGCGATCAGCAGGGCGTAGACGACGGTCTTGATCGTCTCGATGATGGAATTGCCTTTTTTGGCGTCGGTGGCCATAGGGTCGTGCTCCTGCTCGGGCGGGTGTGGGCTACATGAGGGGCGGGCGGGTCCGAGTCAAGCCAAGCCGGGCGTCCCGCCACCCTCTGACATGCCATTTGGCGCGTCATCGGTGGTTTTCGGGATGGGGCGGGCCTCGATCACCACGAAAGCCTGCGCCCAGGGGTGATCGTCGGTCAGGGTGACGTGGATCACCGCCTCATGCCCCGGTGGGGTCATGGCGGCAAGGCGTTCGGCGGCCCAGCCTGTCACCTGCATCTGCGGCTGGCCGCTGCGCAGGTTGGTGACCGCCATGTCCCGCCAACTGATGCCCATGCGCAGGCCGGTGCCCAGCGCCTTGGAGCAGGCTTCCTTGGCGGCCCAGCGTTTGGCATAGGTGCCGGCCACATCGTGGCGGCGTTCCGCCTTGGCCTGTTCGATGGGGGTGAAGACGCGGTTGCGGAAACGGTCGCCGAAGCGGTCCAGCGTGGCGGCGATGCGGTCGATATTCGCAAGGTCGGTGCCGATGCCAAGGATCATCCTGTTGTTCCCCCGTTAGCCTGTGGCGCTGAACAGCGGAAAGCTGACGCCCAGGGCCCAGGCCAGCGCCAGCCCCAGACCCAGACCGGCGGCGGTGGCCCCGCTGCGCTGCGCCACCCAGCGGCCCATCAGCCCGTAAATCACATAGAAGAGCAGGATCACAGGGGCGATCAGGGCCAGAAAGAACAGCTCGGATGGGTTCAGGGCCACGGCGATGCCCAGTGAGGCGAGGAATCCGAGCCGCGCGAGGATGCGGCGCGCCCATGTGCCGCGCCCTGCCCCGCTGATCAGCGCATCACCCAGCATGAAGGGTATGGCACCCAGGCTGAGGGCGGCGATGATCCAGAGGCGTTCCGGGGTGGGCCAGTAATTCGCGCCGTAGCGGTCAAGGGCCGTGCCGAACAGGGCCAGCCCCCAGAGGATGAGGGCGAGTGTGGCGAGCGGCGCGAGCGGACCCGGGCGCAGGCCAAAGCGCCACAGGAGTGCCAGTTGCAGCGCGCCGTAGATGGCCAGATGCACCGCCAGATGATCGGCGACCAGCACGGGCAGGGTTTGGATCCCCAAGGCCACCGCGATCAGCGGGGCCGCGAGCATGGGCAGCAGCAGCGCGAGTGTGAATTGCTTTGCGCTGAGCGGGGTGAGGATTGGCGCGGTTTTTGGCAAGAGGCGAGAGAGCGGCCATGAGAGGGCCACGATTGCGGCGAGGAGCGTGGCCAGCCATGCGCCTGTGGCGGGCGGAGTGACGGTGCTGTCGCGGTTATAGGTGGTGTCGAGCCAGTCGAGCGCGGCGGCCTGCCCGGTCTGGCTGAACAGAACACCCACATGTTCCACGCCGGGGGCGACGATGGCGGCGCGGCGGACCGTTTCGGTGGTGACGGTGTCGCCTTCCTGCGCGGCGGGGTCGAGCATGTGCAGTGCGGAGAGGGCGAAGTCGCGCAGGGGTGGTTCGCCCTGACCGGAGATCAGCAGCATGTCGGCGGGGAAATCCGGGGTGACCGCCTGAGAGAAGGCGGAGATGGCCACGATGGGGCCGATCCCTGCGTCTGCGGCTGCCGCACGGATGATGATGTCGGTCGCCATGGAGTGACCGAGCAGGGCGACGGGGCCGGTCCAGCCTTCGGCCTGACGCGCGGCACTGACCACGGCGAGGGTTTGATCCACCAGCCGCATCGTCGTGCCCTCGATCACCGTCACGTCACCCGTCATGGGTTGCGGATTGCGGCCATGGCCGTGGAAATCGAAGGACCAGACGCGGTAGCCGGCATGCGCCAGTGGAAGCGCATAGCCCTGCATCATCTGGCGCGATCCGGCGAAACCATGGGCGACGATGACCACGGGGCCGTCGGCATCTGGCAAGGCGGCGCGGGTGACGGGGGTTTCAGCCGCGGTGAGGGTTTGCAGGGTCAGGCCGCCGCGGGCAGATTCCAGTTGCCACACCGAGAGCAGCGCGAGGGTCAGCGCCACAATCACGGTGCCGCGCTGCCACAGGGTCATGCGCTGCCGCGCCAAGCTGTCAGACCTGCGCGGGGGCGCGGGCCGCGTCCATCAGGCGGCGCATTTCGTGGATGGCGGGGACCAGCCCGCGAAAGATCGACTCGCCGATGATGAAATGGCCGATGTTCAGCTCCATCACCTCGGGGAAGGCGGCGACGGCGGCGACGGTCTCGTAGTTCAGGCCGTGGCCCGCATGCACCTCGAGGCCCAAGGAATGGGCATAGGCCGACATTTCGCGCAGGCGTTCCAGTTCGGCGTCGCGGGCGTCAAGGTGGCCTTCGGCATGGGCATCGCAATAGGCGCCGGTGTGCAGTTCGATCACTTCCGCGCCGATGCGGTGGGCGGCCTCGATCTGGCGGGCATCGGCGGCGATGAAGATGGACACGCGACAGCCTGCTTCGCGCAGGGGGGCGATGTAACCGGCGAGGCGGTTTTCTTCGCGCGCGACCTCGAGCCCGCCTTCGGTCGTGCGTTCCTCGCGCTTTTCGGGGACGATGCAGACGGCGTGGGGTTTGTGGCGCAGGGCGATGCGCTGCATCTCCTCGGTGGCGGCCATTTCGAAGTTGAGGGGCACGCTGAGGACCTGCATCAGACCTTCGATATCGGCGTCCGAGATGTGGCGGCGGTCTTCGCGCAGATGCGCGGTGATGCCGTCGGCGCCTGCTTCCTCGGCCAGTTTTGCGGCGCGCAGCGGATCGGGATAGGCCCCGCCGCGCGCGTTGCGCACGGTGGCCACATGGTCGATGTTCACGCCAAGACGCAGCTTTCCAAGGGGCTTCATCGCAATCATCCTTTCGGGTCAGTCGGTTTTGTGGCGCGCCTCGGCGGTGCGCTTGGCCTTGGCTTTCAGCGTGGCAATCTTTGCCTTGATCGCACCGCTGCGGCGTTTCTGATAGGCGCGGATCAAGGGTACGCTGATGATGTAACAGATTGCCCCCGCGATGATGCCCGGAATGATCCCGCCGATCAGATAGGGAAAGAACACCTCGTCATAAAAGATCTTGAGGCTGTGCCAATCGGTCGGCTGTCCGGTGAACAGGGCCATGGCATTGTCCTTGAGCGCGTCGCCCGCATCCACGAACTTGCCCCCCAGTGACCGCGACAGGTGGTCTTCGGTCGCGGGCGGCTCGCCCAGCAGGAAATAGCCGGTCTGCATCGCGACCACACCGATGGGCACATAGGTCAGCGGATTGCCGAAAAAGGTGCCCAGCAGCGCGGCCACGATATTGCCGCGCATCACGAAGGCGATGATGGCGGCGGTGATGAAATGCAACCCGTAGAACGGCGTGAAGGTGGTGAACACCCCGGCAAAGATGCCGCGCGCGATCTTTTCGGGGGAATCCGGCAGGCGGTGCAGGCGGTGGCGCACGTAATAGGCCGCGCG
>NCJR01000515.1 GCA_002282555.1 Rhodobacterales bacterium 34-62-10 | reverse complement strand
AAGGTCTGGAGCTTTGGACTTTCTTTACTGTTAAGTGTGACGTTTGTGAGTGGCAAATGACTTGACAAGGAATCCTTGTTTGGCCATCTTGCCATCACTAAGACCCCTCGCGGACTGGGCCGCTCACGGCTGTCAGGAACCGAGTATTGTGACCCCGGGGCGCTTTGTGCGCCCCGTATTCTTTTGAGGATGTCTTGACAGCAGACGGCGCACTTGCGGTTCCTGGTTCGCCAACGGTACTTCGGGTACGCATTTTTGTAGACTTCTGGAACTTCACTTTGTCGATGAGTGAAGAAAAGCCACGCTTCCAATCCGATTGGACCAAAATTGGAAGGCTACTTGCTGCCAAGGCTGCTGAAGAAGTTGACCCAGGCGTTGGCCATTCCTTCGAGGCGATGCACGTCTATGGATCATTCGATCCATCATCAGCTTCCGAGGTCGTGTCTCGGAAGTGGTAGAAATTGGATGGCGGCGTAATCTCCGGGTGAACTGACACCCACCCAGCCGGCGGCTGCAACCGCCAGGGAGATCACGCCATGAAGCAGAATACCGACAGCTCGTCCTTTTCGCTACTGCCCGACGCAGGCGGGTATGATCCGATCGAGGACCGCCTGCGGGCGAATGTCCGGGCCACCATTGAGGCCATGTTCGAAGAGGAACTGGCCGACTTTCTTGGTCGGCTTCGTTACGGCCGCGGCAACGAGCGGGCCAAGGGCTACCGCCACGGGCATCGCGATCGGCAGCTGACCGGCACATTCGGCACTGAGACGGTGCGGGTTCCTCGTGCCCGGATCGAGAACGAAGCCGGCAAGATCACCGAATGGCGCTCGAAGGCACTGCCCCGCTACAGGCGGCTGACAAAGAAGGCCGAGGCCCTGATCGCGGCGGTCTACCTGGCCGGCACCAACACGCGCCGGGTCAAGCGGGCGCTGTTCGGACTGTTCGAGGGGGCGGTGAGCAAGGACGTGGTCAGCCGGGCCTGGCGCAAGGTGAAGGTCGATTGGGACGCCTGGTCCACCCGCGACCTGGCCGAGGAGGATATCGTGCGGCTCATCCTCGACGGCACCGTCATAAAGACCCGGCTGGACCGCAAGGCCACCAACATCTCGGTGCTGGCGGCGATCGG
>NCJR01000514.1 GCA_002282555.1 Rhodobacterales bacterium 34-62-10 | reverse complement strand
CGTGATGGGTGCCGAGACGGTGGTCATCCACGGCGAGCCGATCCGCGACCGTCTTGGTCTGGTCTGGCAATGCGGCACGATCCCGGAGGATCAGGCATGGGACTGAGAGTAGAGATCACGGGTGATGTCGGCGAACTGCTCAAGTCGGAGCGGCGGGCCGGGGCGCGCGCGGTCAAACAGGCGATGATTGCGACCGCCGAGTCCATCAAGGTGGAATGGCGCGGTCAAATCGTGGCTGCCGGACTTGGAACTCGCCTCGGAAACACTATTCGAAGGGAAGTTTACCCTCAATCCAGGCCAAGCCTCAATTCTGCTGCACTCATCTACTCTCGCGCCCCGAAGATCGTCGCGGCCTTTGAGAAGGGCGCAACGATCCGGTCAGCCAACGGCATCTGGCTGGCGATTCCCTTGCCCGGCGCGATGAAGGCGTCGCGGGGCGGGCGCATCACGCCGGACGAGTGGGAACGGCGCACGGGCCGCGCCCTGCAGTTCTTCTACCGTCCTGGCCGGTCCGCCTTGCTGATCGATACCGGCGAGAAACTTCGCGGCCCGCGCACCTTTGGTCGCAACTTCAAGGGCGTGTCACGGGGAAAACGGCCGTTTGCGCCGATCTTCGCCCTCGTGCCGCAGGTGACGCTCCGCAAGCGGCTTGACCTTTATGCAGCCGCGCTTCGGCTGGCGTCGACCCTGCCGCAGCGCATCGTCGCCGGGTGGAGGTAGCGAGATGGCCAGCAAGCGTGAAAGCGTCCTTCTGGCGCTGCATGACCGGCTGCGCACGGCGTTGCTGCCGATCGGCGCGGACTTCGAGCGCAACGTCGCCTGGCCCAAGGCGGTGAAGCGCGAGGGCATGGTCATTCTGCGCGATGGGGACCCTGGTGAGCCGGACTACACCATGTCGCCCATGACCTGGCACTGGCAGCACCGGGCCGAGCTGGAGGTGTTCATCCAGAAGGGCTCGGGCCGGGAAACTGCGTTCGACGCCCTCCTTGTCGCCATCGGCGCAGCCCTGGAGCAGGACCGGACGCTTGGCGGCGCGGTCGACTGGTGCGAACCCGAGGCCCCGCAGCCGTCCGATATCCCGGTCGAGGCCGGGCTTGAACTCCGCGCCGTCACCCTGGGTGTCTGGCTG
>NCJR01000155.1 GCA_002282555.1 Rhodobacterales bacterium 34-62-10 | reverse complement strand
AGCACTGACAGGATCGTCCGACGCGCCTGCGGATCATGCGGTGCCGCCGCGAAAACCGCCACCAGTTTGGTGGCATAAACCAGCATCACCGCCAGCACCGCGCCCAACTGGATGACAACCTCGAAGGTCTTGCCCGCGCTCTCGAACCCCATGAAATGCCCGGCCAGCAGAATGTGCCCGGTGGACGAGACCGGAATGAACTCGGTCAGCCCCTCCAGAACCCCCAGAACAAGGGCCGCGAACAAGGTGTCAGGCATGATAGTCTTTCCCTGGAATACCGATGCAAAGGCATAGGCGTGACGTTGCCATGTCAGCTATCACAGGTCGGTCGAAAAGGGCGAGTGCGTGCTTCATCGGTGAGAGGGTTTATCGGTATTTGGTCCGAACTCTTGGCGGCAGGAAAGTTTAGCCCGGCATGTTCGCAGGAGGTGGACACCCTGCAATCGCAGCATGGATCGAAGTCCTGCAAAAAGCCGAAATGGGGCGCGCACAAGATGGCAGGCGCCCTGTTTCAAAGTGCGTCGCAGGTATATTTCGTAGGAGGGATTCAGTCAGGTGTTAGGTCCTGAAGACCTTTACTTGTCAGATCCTGCTGGACGAAAAGCCGTTTTCCGTTGCCTTGGCTGCCCCCAAATCTCGTCGCTTTCAGTTCGCGCCCCTTCATGACCCGTGGCTGAGAACACGCGCTCAGCCTCTAAAGCGGCCTGATCAAGTATCGTGTCCGCGTCCAGATGCGGAATGTGTCGCTGCTCCATGAGCACCTGACCATTGACAATGACCGTGTCCACATCTGCGGCGCTGGCGAAATGGGTGATCCGGTTCAATACCATCACAGGCGGCCACAGATGCGGCTTGCGCCCGTCGAGCAGGATGATGTCGGCCTTCTTGCCTATTTCCAGCGAGCCGATCTCGGACTCCAGTCCCAGCGCGCGGGCGGCGTCGATGGTGCACAACTCCAGTGTCTTGCCTTCGGGCAGAACGGCGGGGTCGCGGAAATGGCGGCGATGGTAATGCATCGCCTGCGCCATGTGGCGGAACATGTCAAAGCCACGGTCGGGCGCGCCTGCGTCCGAGCCAAGGCAGACGGTCACACCTGCCTCCAGCAGTTCTGGCACCGGACATCTGCCGATAATCGACATGATGGCGCTGGGGTTGTGGATGATCGTGGCGCCCGTCTCGCGCAGTGCGTCAAAATCGGCAGGCGTCAGTTCGACACTGTGCCCAAGGGCCGCGCGGGGTGACAGCAGGCCCAGATCCCGCGCCAGCGCGATCGACCCCTCGCGGTGCCCGTCCTGTGTGAACAGCACGCCGGTGCGGTCCTGCAATGCGCGCATGGCTGAGGACATGGCGCGGATCTCGTCGCCATGCGCGACCATGTGATCGGCGGTATAGACTGGCATAATCAGCGCCACGCCGGTGCGCCGTGTCAGCACATCGTTATGCCGCGCGATCAGGTCGGCGCAGACCTCCATCTGCGCTTCGAAACTGACGGGGTAGCGGTCTGGGGCGAACAGGCGCGGGAAGGGCAGGCGGCCCGGGCCCACGGCCATGATTGTGCGCAGACCGCTTTCGACAGTCGCAGCGCAATGGGCTTCCCCTGCGGCAATCGTGTCGGTGCGATAGACATCGGCCCCGCCACCCAACAGCGACACAGCGGTTGTCACCCCGCCCATCAACCGCTCCAACTGCGCCAGACGCTGCTCGGCCAGCCAAAAACCCGGCGTGGCGGCATGGGCATAGATGTCGGCGCAGATCTGGAACCACAAATCGCCATCCCCGTCGCCCGCGGCGCGAACAAGACCGTGGCCCGCGTGGGAATGCGCGTCGATCAGACCGGGCATTGCGATCAATCCGGGCCGATCGATCACCCGGCGTGCCGGGGGGAGGGCGCCGGTGCCAATCGCCGCGATCCGGTCGCCGTCCACCGCGACCCAGCCGTCCTCGATCACGCGGCGCTCAGGATCCACCGTCACAACCGTGGCGCAGCGCAACAGCAGATCATGCGGAGCGATTTGCGGCCCGCTCATGCCAGCAGATCCCGCAGGTCGCTGGGTTCCTGCGTGTCCTGTTCCAGATCAAGCTGGCCTTCCAGATGGTCGATGTGGTGGTTCATCAGATGTTTGGCGCGATCCGCGTCGCCGCGCGCGACGGCTGCCACGATTTCGGCGTGCTCATCAGGGCCGCAATCCGCCTGGCTGCGGGTCTGATACATCACGATGATGAGCGATGTGCGCGACAGCAGATCCCGCAGCACGTCCCACAGATAGGGTGACCCGGCCAGCTCCCCGATCAGCAGGTGAAATGCGCCGGACAGCCGCACGGTCGCCTTGGTGTCGCCCGCAGCCCGCGCCTCGCGTTCCTGCTTCACATGGGCCTCCAACCGGGTAATCGCCTCGGGTGTCACCACCTCGCACAGCCGAGCCACCAACTGCGTCTCGATGGTGCGGCGCGCAAAGAATATGTCCCGCGCCTCCTCGATTGAAGGCTGCGAGACGAAGGCACCGCGATTGGGCACCAGCGTGACCAGCCCGTCATGTTCCAGGGCGGTCAATGCCTGCCGGACACGGGCGCGACTCACCGAGAATATCTCTGCCAGTTTCTCTTCCTTGAGGCGGGTGCCGGGCTTCAGTTTGCGCTCGGCAATCGACAGCCAGATGCGGTTGTAGATCTCGACATGCGGGGCGTCGGTGGTCGTCTCGGCCAGATTCATCTGCGGTATCCTCCCGTCCTGAAAGGCTAAATCAGGTTTGCCTAAAAATAAGTCAACAATACTGTCGGCACAAGAATAAAAAATTGTAGACAATTTATGACGCGTATGTTTGCAATGTATGCATCGCGGCCATGCAGCCCCTGCAATGCAGCCAGCGCCATACCAACGGGAGAATTGCGATGCTTCGCCACCTCATGATGACCGCCGCCGCCGCGACGATGTTCGCGACCGGGGCCAGTGCCGAAACCCTGCGCTTTGCCACGGCGCGCGATGTCTATGGGCTTGATCCCCATGCCGTCACCGACAGTTTCACCAATATCTTCACCCATCACATCTATGAACCGCTTGTGCGCTATGACGCCGAACTGAAGATCGAGCCGGCCCTGGCAACCGCGTGGGAAGTGATCGAGCCGACCCGCGTGCGCTTCACCCTGCGCGAAGGTGTGACCTTTCACGGTGGCGAGACATTCGGCGCCGATGACGTTCAGGTGTCGCTGATGCGGGCGGTCGATCCGAAATCGCCTCTGCGCGGCAACCTGCCCGGTCTGAAAGCGGTCGAGATTGTGGACGATCTGACCGTCGATCTGATCCTTGAGGGGCCGACGCCGCTGCTGAACAACTACCTCACCAATATCTTCGTTTTGGACAAGGGCTGGCTTGAGGCGAACAACGCCGTCGCCCCCATTGATGCGAGCCAGGGCGAGGAAGGATATACCACCAACAACGCCAACGGCACCGGCCCGTTCAAGCTGGAAAGCCGCCGCCCCGATGCGCTGAACGTGTTGGTGGCCAATGACGCATGGTGGGACACACCGGTCCACAACCTGACCCGGATCGAACACACGCCCATCGGATCGGATGCGACCCGCGTGGCGGCGCTGCTGTCGGGCGAGATCGACCTGATCGAACCTGCGCCCTTGCAGGATGCCGACCGTATCGCCGCGGCCGAAGGGGTGAAGATGCTGCAAAACCCCGGTCTGCGCAGCATCATGATGGGCATCAACATGGGTGACAGCCTTGTGGACGGCAATGTGGATGGCAATCCGCTGAAAGACATTCGCGTGCGGCAGGCGCTCTATCACGCGATCAACATGGATCTGATCCGCGACCGCATCATGCGCGGCAAGTCGCGCGTCACGGGCTCGCTCATCGCGCCCGAGGTGAACGGCTATACCGAGGCTATGGATGAACGCCTGCCCTATGACCCCGAACGCGCCAAGGCCCTGCTCGCCGAGGCGGGCTATCCGAACGGCTTCGCTTTCAACCTGAACTGCCCCAATGACCGCTATGTGAATGACGAGGGCATCTGTCAGGCCATGGCCGCGATGCTGGCGCAGGCGGGGCTGGAGCCGCGTCTGGTGACAGAACCGCGCCAGATGCACTTCCAGAAGGTCGATAACCGACAGGTCGATGTCTTCATGCTGGGCTGGGCCACCCTGCCGATGCTGGATGGTTTCTCGGTCCTGTCGGCGATGCTGGCGACGCCGGGCGGCGAATACGGCACCTTCACCCCTGCGGGCTATTCGAACCCGCGCGTGGACGAACTTACCAAGGCTGTCGCGGTCGAGGTCGATCCGGCCAAGCGCAACGCCATGATGATCGAGGCGCTGATGCTGGCCAAGGATGACGTGGCATGGCTGCCGCTGCACCAGCAGCCGCTGTCATGGGCCGCGCGCGACACGGTCGAGGTGCCGCAGGCCGCCGATGATCTGGTGCGCCTTTGGTATGCGCGCGTCACCAAGTGATCCGGACGGGCAGGGGGTGATCCCCTGCCCACCATGACCCAAGGGAGGTTCCGCAATGTTTGGTTTCCTGATCCGCCGGATCATCCAGTCGGTTTTCGTGATGCTGGCCGTCGCGCTGATTGCCTTCATGATGTTCCGTTTCATGGGTGATCCGGTCAATTCCATGGTGGCCGAAACCGCCACGACCGAAGAACGGGACGCCGTGCGCGAACGGCTGGGTCTGGATCAACCACTCTGGGTGCAATACGGTCGCTTCGTCGCCCGTGCCGCCACCGGGGATTTCGGCCTGTCATGGCGCAATGCGCGGCCGGTTTCGACCCTGCTGGCGGAACGCTTTCCTGCGACGGCAGAACTGGTGCTTGTGGCGGCCGGGCTGTCGCTCGTGCTGGGCATACCCTTGGGTATCCTGACCGCGCTTAGGCCGCACAGCTTTTCAACGCAGGCGTTGCAGCTCATATCACTGGTCGGGATCTCGCTGCCCACGTTCGTGACGGGTATCCTGCTGATCCTTGTCTTCTCGGTCTGGCTGGGCTGGCTGCCCTCCTTTGGGCGGGGTATGGTGGTCGATATCGGCTGGTGGTCCACCGGTTTCCTGACGCTCTCGGGCCTCAAGGCGCTGATCCTGCCTTCCGTGATGCTTTGCCTCTTCCAGTTGACGCTGATCATGCGGCTGGTCCGTGCCGAGATGATGGAGGTGCTGCGCACCGACTATATCAAATTCGCCAAGGCGCGCGGGTTGACCAACAGGTCCATCCATTTCCACCACGCACTGAAAAACACACTGATCCCCGTGATCACCATCTTCGGGCTGCAATTGGGCGGGCTGATCGCCTTTGCCATCATCACCGAAACCGTGTTCCAATGGCCGGGCATGGGGGCGCTGTTCATTCAGGCCGTCAGCTTTGGCGATGTGCCCGTGATGGCCGCCTA
>NCJR01000513.1 GCA_002282555.1 Rhodobacterales bacterium 34-62-10 | reverse complement strand
TATCCGAATTTGGCCTGGCTGGCCCGAAGCTGCATATTTGGGCTTTTGAGAGAACATGTTGAGAACAAAAGGCTGATTGACGGTCAGAGCTGATGTTGGATGATGCTTGCGTCTGGAGGTGTCATGACAGAGCAAGCATTTGCCTCGGTGTGGGGGCTTTCGTATTCTGATTTTGAATTTCTCAATCGGTTCGGGGCGAAGTCTCGGGTAGCGATTGCATGCCAGCTCCTCTTTTTTCGCCAACATGCAAGGTTTCCTGCCGACCGCAGTGATCTTGACCCTGATGTGATCGCTTACGTTGCGGATCAGATTGGGGCGACAGACGATCTTTCCTACTCATTTTCCAGTGATACCGCGCGACGGCAACGTGCGGGCATTCTCGATTTTCTTGGATTTCGTCGAGCTTCTGATCGTGACCGCGCCAATCTCCAGGCCTGGATGATTGAGCAGCTTGGTGGGCAGGACCTGACCTTGGCAGACTGGATCGAACGTGGTTTTGACCAGGCGCGGCAGCTGGGCGTTTTTATCCCGTCAGACAAGATCATGGAACGCCTTGCCCGCGCTGCCCGCCGGGATTTTCGCGATGGTTTTCTGATGCGTGTAGGTGCGCTGCTCCACGCCGAAACCATTGAGCAACTGGAATGGGCGCTCTCGGAGCCTTTGGCCGATACGGGGTTTCAGCGACTGAAGGATGATGTGGGCGCGGCAACGCTGGAAAGCGTGTTGCTGGCAGCTAGGAAGGTGTCCTTTGTCGATGGCCTCGATCTACCAATGGCTGTTCTTGATAGGGTTGAGCGGGGATGGATTGCGCGGCTTGCGCGTCAGGTAGAAGGTGAAACCGCCTCGGAAATGCGCCGTCATGCCCCCGAGAAGCGCCTCGGACTTCTTGCGGTCTACCTGATACATCGCCGCTCGCAGCTGATCGACGGCCTCATTGATTTGCTGTTAGAGGTGGTTCATCGTCTGGGAACACGATCGCGCCGCAAGGTCATTCAGGGCATCGCGGCCGATATAGGCGCGGTTCACGGCAAGGAACGGTTGCTTGTCGAGATCGCCATGGCCGCGTTGGATCATCCCGAGGGCCGGATTGAAGACGTTATCTTCCCTATCGCTGGAGCGGGTAAGCTCCGG
>NCJR01000154.1 GCA_002282555.1 Rhodobacterales bacterium 34-62-10 | reverse complement strand
GCCATCGCCTCCAGCACGGTTTCGACGACGGCACATGGCGCCGCAGCATGGGTATCGGGGCTTCTTCTTGCGGCGGGTCTTGGGGTTTTAGCGCTGCTGCACGCGCCCATCCGCGCGGGGCAGGTTCTACGCACCACGCTGGAGTGGGTGCCCTCGATGGGGTTGAACCTGACGTTCCGTATGGACGGGTTCGTGTGGCTTTTCGTGACGCTTGTGTTCGGGATCGGCATCCTCGTGCTGATCTACGCGCGCTACTACCTGTCGAAATCAGATCCTGTGCCACGGTTTTACGCGTTCCTCATGGCCTTCACTGGGGCCATGGTGGGCATGCTGATGTCGGGTAATATCCTGATGCTGGTGGTGTTCTGGGAACTGACCTCGATCCTGTCTTTTTTGCTGATCGGCTATTGGTATCAGGGGCAGGCTGCGCGGGACGGGGCGCGGATGGCGCTGGTGGTGACGGGGATAGGCGGGTTGTGCCTGATGGTGGCCATGCTGATCATCGGTCAGATCGTGGGAAGTTTTGATCTGGACCGGGTGCTGGCCTCGGGCGATCTGGTGCGGGCGCATCCGCTTTATCCGCTGGTGCTGGGCCTGTTCCTGCTGGGCTGTTTCACCAAATCGGCGCAGATGCCGTTTCACTTTTGGCTGCCTGGCGCGATGGCGGCACCGACGCCCGTGTCTGCCTTTCTGCATTCGGCGACCATGGTCAAGGCTGGCGTGTTCCTGCTGGTGCGTTTCGCGCCTGTGCTGGGGCAGACGGACTTATGGTTCTATGCCGTGACGGGCACCGGAATGCTGACGCTGGTGCTGGGCTCGGCGATTGCGCTGTTCCGGCATGACCTGAAAGGATTACTCGCCTATTCCACCATCAGCCACCTTGGCCTGATCACCGCACTGGCCGGGATCGGCAGCAATGGCGCGATCTTGGCGGCGATCTTTCACATCGTGAACCATGCGGTGTTCAAGGCCAGCCTGTTCATGGCCGCCGGGATCATCGATCACGAGACGGGAACCCGCGACATGCGGCGCCTTGGCGGGTTGATGCGCGCCATGCCGGTGACGGGTGCGCTGGCCGTCGTCGCCTCGGCCGCCATGGCGGGGGTCCCGCTGCTGAATGGCTTCATCTCTAAGGAGATGTTTTTCGCGGAAGCAGCCGACTGGCACAACGGCTCTTGGCTGGACAACGCATTGCCGTGGCTGGCCACGCTGGCGGGCATCTTTGCCGTAGCCTATTCACTGCGCTTCATCGCCAGCGTCTTTTTCGGCCCCGTTGCCACCGACCTGCCGAAAACCCCTCACGAACCGCCAGCCCTGATGCGCCGCCCGGTCGAGGCGCTGGTTCTGATTTGCCTGATTGTGGGTATTCTGCCTGGGCTGACGCTGGGGCCCACGCTGAACATGGCGGCGCAAGCGGTGCTGGGGCCTGATCTGCCGGTGAAGGATATCGCGCTCTGGCACGGCGTGAACCTACCTCTGATCATGAGCCTTGTGGCACTGGGTGCGGGCGTGGTGCTTTACGCTGTGTTGGGCGCTCGCATCGCGGGTGGCCCTGAGGGACCGCCGCTGCTGCACCGCTTGCGGGCGCAAAGGGTCTTCGAGAAGCTGCTGCTGGAACTTAGCTGGCGCGCGCCGCGCGCCCTGCATCGCCTGATGGGGACGGAACGCCTGCAGCCGCAGTTGCGGCTGATCGTGCTGCTGACGATCGGAGCAGGTCTGGCCACGCTCTGGGGCGGGTTGCGGCAGGCGCCCAGCCCCTTGTCCACGCCGCTGAACCCCGCCTTCGCCGCGATGTGGGGGGTGGGGGCGGCCTGTGCCATCGGCGCGGCATGGCTGGCCAAATATCACCGTTTTGCGGCAGTTGTGTTGCTGGGGGGCGCGGGGTTGGTCACCTGCCTGACCTTTGCATGGCTGTCCGCCCCCGATCTTGGCGTGACGCAGCTTCTGGTCGAGGTGGTGACAACCGTTCTGCTACTGCTGGGCCTGCGCTGGATGCCCAAGCGGAACGAAGAGATCGCTGCAGACAAGCTGTTGCCCGCGCGTCTGCGCCGTGGGCGCGACTTCGTCATCGCGCTGGTGGCGGGGGGCGGTCTGGCCGCGATTGCCTATGTGATGATGACATGGCCCCTGATCCCCAATGTGGGCGACTGGTTCCTGCGCAACGCGTATGTCGAGGGGGGCGGCACAAATGTGGTGAACGTGATCCTTGTCGATTTCCGCGCCTTCGACACCTTTGGCGAGATCACGGTGCTGGCGATCGTGGGTATCACAGTGTATGCGCTGCTGCGCCGCTTCCGCCCGGCCGCGGAAAGCGTGACCCTGCCCAAGGATCTGGCCCGGCGCGCCGATACGACCTTTGCCGATGCCATGCTGGTGCCCGCCGTGATCATGCGCTGGATGTTCCCGGTGATGCTGATGCTGGCGGCCTATCTGTTTCTGCGCGGGCATGACCTGCCAGGGGGAGGTTTCGCGGCGGGAGTGACAGTGTCCATCGCCGTTCTGCTGCAATATCTGGCTCATGATGTGCGCTGGATCGAGGCGCGGCTGACCGTGCTTCCGATCCGCTGGATGGGGGTTGGCTTGCTGATCGCGGGGCTGACCGGGCTGGGCGCGTTCCTGTTCGGCTATCCCTTCCTGACCATGCATGCCCGCTACGTGGAGATTCCGCTGATCGGGCAGGTGCCCGCGGCGACAGCCCTTCTGTTCGATGCGGGGGTGTTCTCGCTGGTTGTGGGGGCCACCGTGCTGATGTTGATCGCCATAGCACACCAGTCGCTGCGAACCGCTCGCCTGCGCGAGCGGGATGCGGATGCCGCCTCGGATCAGGAGGCCGCCTGATGGAGATTGTGCTGTCTCTTGCCATTGGCGTTCTGGCTGGATCAGGTGTGTGGCTTATTCTGCGCCCGCGCACCTTTCAGGTCATCGTCGGGTTGTGTCTGCTGTCCTATGCGGTCAACTTGTTCATCTTTGCCATGGGGCGCCTGACGCTGGGGGCGCCGCCCATAATGCCGCGTGGCGGCTTCATCAACCCAGCCGCCTATGCCGATCCCTTGCCGCAGGCGTTGGTGCTGACGGCTATTGTGATCAGCTTCGCCACCACAGCGCTGTTTCTGGTGGTGCTGATCGTCTCGCGCGGTCTGACGGGCACCGATCACGTCGACGGGCAGGAGCGTGAGCCATGAACCTGGGCCCCGAGCATCTGATCATCGCGCCGATCCTGATCCCCTTCTTCGCGGGCGCGCTAATGCTGATCTATGACGAACGTCAGCGTCGCGCCAAGATGACCATCAGCCTTGTCGCCGTCATCGCCTCGCTGCTTGCGGCCATCGAACTGCTGGTGCGGTCGAAGGGCAGCGCGCTGACGGGCGGCAACGACATCGGTTTCTACCTGCTGGGCGACTGGGCCATGCCCTACGGAATCGTGCTGGTGATCGACCGGCTCTCGGCGATGATGCTGGTGCTGACTGGGCTGCTGGCGCTGCCCGTGCTTATCTATGCCGCCGCCGCATGGCACCGCCAGGGGCAGCATTTCCACAGCATGTTCCAGTTCCTGCTGATGGGACTGAACGGGGCTTTCCTGACGGGTGACCTATTCAACCTTTTCGTGTTCTTCGAGCTGTTGCTTGCCGCGTCATACGGCTTGCTGCTGCATGGCGGCGGGCAATTGCGCGTGCGGGCGGGACTGCATTATATCGCGATCAACCTGACTGGATCGCTGCTGTTCCTGATCGGGGTCAGCCTGATCTATGGCGCGACGGGCACACTGAACATGGCGCATCTGTCGAACCTTGTTCCTTTCCTGCCCGATGACCGGCGCATGCTGTTCCATGCCGGGGCGGGGATCATGGGGCTTGCCTTTCTGATCAAGGCGGGGATCTGGCCGCTCTCGTTCTGGCTGCCCACGGCCTATATGGCGGGGGCGGCCCCTGTGGCGGCGATGTTCGCGATCATGACCAAGGTGGGCATTTATGTGATCTTGCGGCTGTCCTTTCTGTTGTTCGGCGCGGATGCGGGAGGCTCGGCAGGGTTCGGAGCACCTGTGCTGATCGCGGGGGGCATGGCCACGGTGATCTTCGGCCTGTTGGGCGTGCTGGCCTCGCAGGGGTTGGGCCGCATGGCGGCGCATCTGGTGCTGGTCTCCTCGGGGACCGTGCTTGCGGCGGCGGGCTTTGTGCTGGCCGGGGCATCAAGCAGCGTGCTGGCGGCCGCGCTGTTCTATCTTCTGTCCTCGACCTTGGCGACCAGCGCGCTGTTCCTGCTGATCGAACCGATGAGCCGCGAGGAAGGCGGCATCGCCGCCCTTCTGGCGCTGACCGCCGATGCCTATGGCCTTGACGAGCGCGAAGAGGATCGCCAGCCCGAGGTGGGACTTGCCATTCCCGGCACGCTGACTGTGCTGGGCCTGTCCTTTGGCGCCTGCATGATCGCGCTGGCAGGTTTGCCGCCCCTGTCGGGCTTTGTCGGAAAGCTGGGCCTGTTGCAGGGCATGCTGGGCCAGAGCGCGATGACGCCTGCCCTGTCATGGGCGTTTGTGACGCTGGTGATCCTGTCGGGCTTTGCCACGCTGCTGGGTCTTGTCCGGGTGGGCATCCAGACTTTCTGGGCCACTGATGGCGAACCGCCGGATGTGCTGGCGCTGGAGATTGCCCCGGTCGTGACCCTGATCGGGATGGTGATCTTCCTGACCTTCAAGGCCGAGGTGACGCTGGATTACATGCAGGACACAGCCGAAGCCGTCCTGCAACCGCGGATTTATACCGTGGGGGTGTTGGGCGCCCCCCGCGCCGCCGATCAGGAGGAAGATGACGAGGTGACCGAATGACCCGCCTGTTTCCCCATCCGATGCTGTCAGCGGCGATGGTCGTGATGTGGCTCCTACTGACCCGCTTTTCGCCCGGCCATCTGATCCTTGGCACGGTGATCGCCACCTTGGCCGGTCTTGCACTGGCGCGGATCGAACCCGACGCGCCGCGTATCCGCGCCTGGCGGCCGCTGCTGCGCCTGATGGGGATCGTCTCGGTGGATATCGTGCGGTCAAACTGGGCCGTGGCGCGCCTGATGCTGACGAACGGGCGGCACGGCGCGCGCCATTCGGAATTCGTGGAAATTCCGCTGCGTCTGCGGGACCCGGTCGCCCTGGCCCTGCTGGCGGTGATCCTGACCGCGACGCCGGGCACGGCATGGCTGGATTACAACGCCGAGACGGGCACGCTTTTGCTGCATGTTTTCGACATGATCGAGGAAGAGGCGTGGCGCGTTCTGATCCGCGACCGTTACGAGGCGCTTTTGTTGGAGGCTTTTGCATGACCACGGTTCTTTGGCTGGCCCTGACCTATGCCCAAATCGCGCTGGCACTGGCGGCCTGTCTGGCCGCGATCCGCATGATGAAGGGCCCGCGGGCGCAGGACAGGGTTCTGGCAC